>JBPCMH010000237.1:0-2773 GCA_051002495.1 Acidimicrobiales bacterium | reverse complement strand
GTGCCGAACTTCGGGCCATGATGCCGTTCGTGTCCGCCGGCAAGGCCCGCCCACAAGACGTCTCGGGCGGCTAAGAACCGAGGTTGTTGACCGGAGCTGGTCGGGTTGTCTAGTCCGATCGGGCCATTGCAGCGAACGTCTCGGCGCGGCATCGTGGAAGGGAGTCGGAGAAGAGGAGTGTCGCATGCTAGGAGCCAGCGTTCGGCGGGTGCTCGTGGCCGATGACGACGAGGACATCGTTGAGTTGCTGCGGATCAACCTCGAAGCCCACGGCTATGAGGTCAGCGCGGTCAGGGACGGCCAGGCGGCGCTGGATTCCGCCAGGCGGGACCCGCCCGACCTGGTTGTGCTCGATTGGATGATGCCGGTCAAAGACGGCATGGAGACCCTCGCCGAGTTGAAGGCGGACGAGAAGTTGTGCGACCTGCCGGTGGTGATGATCACCGCGAAGGCCACCGACTCCGACGTGTGGGAGGGGTGGCAGGCCGGCGCCGACTTCTACATCACCAAGCCCTTCGATCTCGACGAACTGATGCGCTTCATCGGGTTCCTGCGGGTCAACGTCGACTGCTGATCCAGTCGCCCGCCACGCCGAGTCCGACGCAGGGATGATTCGCGTGCTGGCTTGAGCGCGCTTAGCGTGCAACCCCGTGACCGCTGCAGTGGTGGGCCTGGAGGCACACACCGAGTTTGAGGGTCGTCGTGCAGCTCGCCGGCTCGCCGACTGGAACATCATCGACGCTCTGTACAAGGCCTACATGACCGCGCTGGTCGGGGGCATCGGCGTGCTGGCCATCTCCGGGTGGGTGTCCGGCGACCCCCTGGCAGCAGCGCAGGTCGAGACCGTCGGCGCTCGCGGTGCCGGCGTGCTCGGCCTTGCGTTGGCCAGCGCGGCGTGGATCGGGATTCGATCGGGTCGACGCGGGGGTCCGCTGTCGGTTGAGCCAGCCCTGGTTCGGACCGTCCTGCTGTCGCCTGTCGACCGGCAGCGGGTGCTTCGGCCCGCTGCACTCCGGCAACTGCGATTCGGGTTGTTCGGTGGCCTGCTGGCCGGCGGTGTTGTCGGCACCTTTGCGTTCCGCCGCCTGCCAGGAGCGCCGGTTGGATGGATCGTCGTGCTGACTGCCTTTGGTGCCACCACCGGTGGTCTCGGAGTCGGCACGGCTTTGCTGGTCGCCGGCCGCAAAGTTCCGAGATGGTCCATTTCGACGGCGATCGCTCTCCTCGGGATCGGATCCCTGGCCGACGTGTTGCTCGGGACCGCGTCGGCCCCACTTTCGATGGTTGGCCGACTCGCCATCAGCCCGCTGGGAGTCGGAGCAGAACCCACCCTGACTCCGATCGTGGCGATCGGGGGGGCCGGGGCCGGACTGCTCGCCGGGCTGGTGCTACCAGTTCTCGGGCTGGCTTGGATCGGCGGCTTGTCGGTCGAGGCCGCGGAGCGACGATCCCGGTTGGTTGCTCTCCTCCGGTTCGCCGTCACGATGCGCGACCTGCGGGCGGTGATCCTGTTCCGTCGGGCGCTTGGGCAGGAGCGGCCCCGGTCGAAGCCGTGGTTTCGGTTCGGGCTCAGCCGAGCGATGCCGATCGCCCATCGCGACCTACAGGGCGCGCTGCGTTGGCCTGTACCGAGGTTGCTTCGGCTCGCCACGCTCGGCGCGGTGACGGGAGCAGCTGCGACCGTCGCGATGGAGGGGCCGGCCGAGCTCGGTGCGATCGCCGCGTTTGCTCTGTTCATTGCCGCCACTGAGGTGACCGAAGGTCTGGCCCAAGAGGTCGATCACCCGAGCCTGCGCGCCAGCCTCCCGGTCGACGACAGCTACCTGTGGGTCCGGCATCTGGTGGTTCCGGCCATCGCGATGGCAGGGGTTGGCGGCTGCGCGGTGGCCGCGTCCGCGGCGATGGTTGGCTCGAACGCAGTGGCCGGGTTGCTCGTCGTGATCCCCGGCGCAGTGGTCTCGGTTGCGGTGGCCGCGTGGGTCGCGGTCAGGGAGCCGCCCGAGCCGACCCTTCAGCTCATGGATCCAACCGGCGCCAAGGTGATCTTCGATTTCGCCATCCCGCCGGCCATGGCCGGGAGCGCCCCCCTTGTGCTCCTCATCGTGCATCGCGTCGCACCCCAGCTCGACCTGTGGGCCGCGGCGCGGGTTGCGGCCAGCATCGAGGCCTTCCTGGTCGTCGGGACGGTCGGATGGCTCGTCATGCCTCACCCGAAGGGCGGCATGCTCGCCTCGGTGTTCGACCCGCCCCAGAGGAGCACCACATGATCCGAGTCTCGACATGACGACTCCTGCGCTGGTGGCGCGCGATCTGCGCAAGGTCTATGAGGAACGGATGGCCTTGGCTGGCCTCGATCTCACGATCCCTGCTGGGCAAGTGGTGGCCCTCGTTGGCCACAACGGCTCGGGCAAGAGCACCTTCCTGTCGGTGGCTGCGGGTCTGCTTGACGCCACCGACGGGGAGCTTTTCGTGTCCGGTCACGAGGTCGGCAGCAGCGGAGCGAGGGCGGCGCTCTCCTACATCCCTGACAACCCGGTGCTCTACGACGACCTGAGCCTGCTCGAGCACCTCGAGTACGTGGGTCGGTTACATGGGGAGGAGGCGTGGGAGGCCAAGGCGAACTCACTGGTAGCCCGGCTCGGCCTCTCTGGTCGCGAAGACGATCTGCCCGTCACGTTCAGCCGCGGCATGCGCCAGAAGACCATGATCGCCATCGGCATGATCAGGCCGTTCCGGGTGCTGCTGGTCGATGAGCCGTTCGTCGGCCTCGACG
>JBPCMH010000236.1:0-3133 GCA_051002495.1 Acidimicrobiales bacterium | reverse complement strand
CACCTCGGGGTCCAGAGCGCGTGTCATGATCGCGATTACCTCCGCTGGTCGTTGGTTGTGAGCGCACTCGCATCAAACGCGAGACACCCCAACGACCGGTGGATGGTCACCTATCCGCGCGACTCCTAAGAGGTGAGGCGGGCGATGCGCTTGACCAGGCGGCTCTTGCGTCGCGCGGCCTGGTTCTTGTGGATGATGCCCTTGGCCGCGGCCTTGTCGATCCGCTTGATGGCCAAGCGAACGTCGGCCTCGGTCGTTTCGCTGCCGGCGGCGGCGGCCGTCTCGGCCTGTTTGGTCCGGGTCTTGACCTCGGACCTGACCGCCTTGTTGCGGATGCGGGCCTTCTCGTTCTGGCGGTTTCTCTTGATCTGACTCTTGATGTTGGCCATGGTGGCGCTGGGCTCCTGTAGAGGGGGGCGACGGTCTTCCACGGCTGTGAACCCAAACGGCTCCCACGGTGCCGGTTCGGTGCACAGACGCCGGACCGACCGGGCCCGGGCAAACTGAGAACCGTTAGAGGCTAGCAGTACCTCGGTACGATCGACACCTCGTGACCGCATACCAGCAACCTTCCGTGGCGCTTGGCCCAGCGGGGGCTCCGGAGTGGATCGCCGCGGCCATTGAGGCCGGTGGGGGCGTGATCGCACCACTGGAGGACGCCTCCGCCCTCGTATGGACCGACCCGCGGGACGCGACCGGCCTGGCTGGGGTCCTGCAGGGGAGAAACGACATTGACTGGGTGCAACTTCCTTGGGCCGGGGTCGAGCACTTCGCGGACTACGGCTTGTTTGACGATGGGCGGGTGTGGACCTGCGGTAAGGGGGTCTACGCCGAGGAGGTGGCCGAGCACGCCCTGGGGCTGGCTCTGGCTGGCCTCCGCCGCCTCCCGGATCGGGTTCGGGCCACGTCGTGGGCACCGCCGTCGGGCCTGAGCCTGCTAGGTCAGAAGGTGGTGGTGCTCGGCGGTGGCGGGATCACTGAGGCGCTCCTGCGGCTGCTCGGCCCTTTCGGTGTGGATGCGACCGTGGTGCGTCGACAGCCCACGCCCGTGCGGGGAGCCACCTCGACCGTCGGCGCCGACCGCCTACATGATGTGCTGCCGGGTGCAGCCGTGGTGTTTCTGGCCCTCGCGCTCACGCCCGAGACCACTGGCGTCATTTCCGCGGACGAACTGTCATTGCTGGGTAGCAACACGTGGCTGGTGAACGTGGCTCGCGGCGCGCACGTGGTGACCGACGACCTCGTCGCCGCCCTTCGCGCAGGCGCCATTGGCGGGGCCGCCCTTGATGTCACCGACCCTGAGCCTCTCCCCGAAGGGCACCCGTTGTGGTCGCTGCCCAACGTGATCATCACGCCGCATTGCGCCAACACCCCAGACATGGCACGCGGTCCGCTGGCGGCGCGCATCACGGCAAACGTGCAGCGCTATGGCCGAGGGGAGCCGCTGATGGGTGGCGTTGATCCTCAAGCCGGGTACTGAGCCGGTTCGGCCGACCATTACGCTGGACCGACCAGTCATGGACCTCAACCGCCTCCGCAACTTCGCGATCGTCGCCCACATCGATCACGGCAAGAGCACGCTCAGCGATCGCATTCTCGAGCTGACCGGTGCAGTCGATCAGCGCGCCATGCGGGAGCAGTACCTCGACTCGATGGACATCGAGCGCGAGCGCGGCATCACTATCAAGGCACAGAACGTCCGGGTGACCTGGAGGGACACGGTCCTCCAGTTGATCGACACCCCGGGGCACGTCGACTTTGGCTACGAGGTCAGCCGGTCGCTGGCCGCGTGCGAAGGCGTGGTGCTGGTGGTCGATGCGTCGCAGGGCATCGAAGCCCAAACCCTGGCTAACTGCTTCCTGGCGCTCGAGGCCGATCTCGAGATCGTTGCCTGCCTCAACAAGATCGATCTCCCCGCGGCCGACCCGGAGCGCTACGCCTTGGAGATCGAGACGATCCTCGGTATCGCGGCTGAGGACATCCTGCCGATCTCGGCCAAGACTGGCCAGGGCATCCCAGAGTTGTTGGACGCCATTGTCGAGCGCATCCCACCGCCCGTCGGCGATAAGGACAAGCCGCTGCAAGGTCTGATCTTCGATTCCTATTACGACCAGTACCGCGGCGTGATCAGCGCGGTCCGGGTGATGGACGGCGAGTTGCGCACCGGCGAGCGGCTTCGGTTCATGCAAGCGGGAGCTGTTCACGACGCCGAGGAGATCGGCACGCGCACCCCGGTGCCGGTGCCGGTCGACACCCTTGGCCCAGGCGAAGTCGGCTACCTGATCGCGGGCATCAAAGATTTGTCGGAGGCTCGGTCGGGCGAGACCGTTACCAACGCGGCCGGCGGAGCGACCGACGCGTTGCCCGGCTATCAGGAGCCGAAGCCGATGGTGTTCTGCGGCCTGTTCCCGGTTGACGGCGACGATTTCGAAGACCTGAGAGATGCGCTCGAGAAGCTGCGTCTGGACGACTCATCGTTCTCGTATGCCCCGGAGACATCGGGTGCATTGGGGTTCGGCTTCCGCTGCGGCTTCCTTGGTCTGCTGCACATGGAGATCGTGCGCGAACGGCTCGAGCGTGAATACGACCTGAGCCTCATCGCCACCGCACCGTCTGTTGCCTATGTGGTCCACACCACCGCGGGCGAGGAGTTCGAGGTCGACAACCCCTCGCAGATGCCCATGAGCACCCACATCGAGGCGATCAGCGAACCGATCTTCACCGTCACCATCCTGCTGCCGGCCGACTACACGGGAACGGTCATGGACCTCTGTCAGACCCGTCGGGGGGAGATGGTGAAGATGGAGTATCTCTCGCCCGAACGGCTCGAACTCATCTACCGCATCCCCCTGGCCGAGGTGGTGGTCGATTTCTTCGATCAGCTCAAGAGCCGCACGCAGGGTTACGCCTCGCTCGACTACGAGCCAGCCGGCTACGAGCAGTCGCAACTGGTGAAGCTCGACATCCTTCTCAACGGGGTGCCGGTCGATGCGTTTTCATCGATCATCCACCGAGCCAAAGCCGACGAGTACGGGCGCAGAATGACGGAGAAGCTGCGAGAGCTGATCCCACGGCAGATGTTCGACGTGCCCATCCAGGCCGCAATCGGCGGACGGATCGTGGCCCGCGAGAC
>JBPCMH010000235.1:0-5266 GCA_051002495.1 Acidimicrobiales bacterium | reverse complement strand
GTCGCCCTTGTTCACGGAGGCATCGCGCCGGGTGTTCCTCGACCAGCTCGACGTCGACGAGGCCACCTTGGCCCGCTCGCGAGGTGCAGCGATCAACCAGGCTTGCGCCGCCCTCCCGTACTACCTGCACACCTACCCGCTCATCGTCGAGCGGTCACGGCACAAGCTCGCCGCCCTCGGCGTAGCTTCAGTCGACTGCCCATAACCGGCGTTGGAGTGCGGTCCTCCCAGCCCTCGGTTCCGAGCGATAGGTGACACCTTGCCGCTCGACTACGCGTAGATAGGAACCTCCACTCCGGTTCAGCCGTTGAACATTCGGTGCGCGCGATAGGGGCACCGCGAAGCTTCGCCTGCAACGGCACCTCGGGGACGCCGGCCGTTGACTCTGGCTACACGACCTGCGGTGCGACAAAGAACGAGAACACCGCTTGACTCACGATGAGCGTGATGAGCAGGGGCAGTTGCCAGGGCTGGGACCACGAACGACTCTCACCTCCGTCCTCGGCGTAGAGTCGCCAACCGGCCAGGATCAATACGCCTTCGACCGCGAGGTCGAGCACCGGATAGCGGTACCACCCGAGGCCGATCTCCCGAGATCCGCCTGCCAGTTCAAGATGGCTGGTGACGAGGTCTGCTGGGAAGTGCGAGAACGCCGTGAGCGCGATCAGCAGTGCGAGTCCTGTGTCACGCGAGCGAGCGAGCACAACGAGACCGGCGACCGCAGGGAGCACGACCGCAAGCCAGAGCCAGTGCTTGAAATGCTCCAGAAGGAATGCCGCGCCTACGAAGCCCGCAACGGGAACGTCCCGTCGTGCGCTCTTGGTGGCTAGCGCAATGCCGATGTGTCCGACATACATCTCAACGCCCTCGACGACGGTCGGACCGAATTACCGCCCACACAGGAAGAGCAAAGCCCGCGACCAGGAACGCGATCTGCCCGGGTTCGTGGAGAATCCACATCACAGACTCGCCGCCTTGGTTGGTTGGCCGTTCACATAGTGATTACTATCCAGATAGTGACCAGTATGTCAAGGAGGGCGCTCCGATGCCTCGGAACCACAAGCCGGTCGGTCGAAAGGAAGGTGCGCGCCGGACGCGCCGGGATCTCCTCGATGCGGCGAGCACGGTGTTCGCCCGCGAGGGCTACTCCGGAGCGTCTGTCGCGTCGATCGCTGCCGAGGCGGGACGGACGACAGGTGCGCTGTTTGCCCACTTTGACTCGAAGGAGGAGTTGTTCCTGTCGCTCCTCGAGGAACGCGCTCGTGAAAAGGTCAACGCTCACAACCAGCTCGCCGATGACGCCGACCCCGGAGAGCTCGACCGACTCCTGAACGAGCGATTCGATGCAGTGACGTCTGGTGACGACGAATGGGACCTTCTCGCGACCGAGTTCTGGCTCTACGCCATGAGGCACCCGCGGGTGCGCCCACTGCTCGCTGCGCAGTACCACGAGCTTCGATCCGGGATCGGCGGTCTCATCGAGCGACAACTCGCCGACCACGGGCGCCGCAGCATCATCCCGATCGAACATCTCGCCGCGACCCTGATCGCGCTGGGGGATGGGCTGGGACAATCGCGACGCCTGGACTCGGAGGCTGTACCTGCGACATTGTTCAGTTCAGCGGCACTATCCCTCGTCCTTGCGTTCAGCGCCGAGCACGAACTGCCGAAGAAGTAGCCGTTCAGCCCATTGCCCCCGACGGTGGACCTGTCCCAGAATCTCACAGACGAGCACCCCGAAGGTCGTGGTCGTTGCCCCGCCGAGTACGCGCCGATAGGGGATCGGCGGCTCGGGTCGCCGGCGCCGTTCGGCGCGGGTGATAGGCGTCCGATCGCCTTGTATTCGTGTCGGGTGTACAATGCAGTCATGACGGGTGTATCGACTGCGAAGGTTTCTCACAGGGGACAGACGAGCCTGCCGGCGGAACTACGCCATCGGTGGGGCATTGACGAAGGTGGTGAGGTGGGCATCATCGATCTGGGGGACGCCGCTCTTGTCGTGCCCGGTGGGGTGGGCCGAGCTCGCGAGGAACTCCGTCGAGTACTACGCGACCGCTACGAGGCCGGGATCGGCGAGATTCGGGACCCCGACCTGATCGACCAGTAGATGCCAGACCAGACCTTGGTCCTCGACGATCGGCTGTTGATCGAGGAATTGCTCGTCGGGCTGGGCCGATCGGGCGACCTGCACACGACCGCGTATTGGTACTACCGGGCTTGCCGGGCGGCGGTCGTTGGCGCTGGTGGCCATCTCTCCGGACCCTTCGTGAGTCTGGACCCACCGCAGCAGGCCGCCGCGATCCGAAGCCTGCTGGTTCTGCGGGAAGACGTCGGACTGCCCGACCCACGCGCGACGGTTCCGGTGATGGCCGAGTTGTCCGAGCGCCATCCACGTCTCAATCTCCTGAACCTCGAAGCGGCAGCATCCGCCTCGGTGCTCCAAGCAACCGTGCTCCTGTCGACGCAGGCATCCGAGGGAGTCCTCCCCGAGGTGCTCGACGCCGAGGGCATCGGCTGGGAGATCGTCCCTCTTGCGTGAGACGACCCACATTTGAGGACACGCCCTGCGAAGCGCCGATCGGTCCGGCTCCCCGCGAGAACTGCTAGGAGCTATCGGGTGCGCGTCTGTGTCCGATCACACCGGAACTGTCGTTCTGCTTGCCTTCCATATGGTGCTTATCGAAGCCGCGATTGGGGTCGATGACCGGTGCTGGCCTGTCGCCGGAGGAAACGGATCTGTCGACGTCAACGGTCCAACGGAACCGTGGACGCGCCGAGAGGCTCGCACGCGTTCCGGTCATTCAGGCCACCGCCACCGGGTCGGCTCGGGGGTCGTGGCGCTCGAAGGCTCGAATGGCCGTGACGCTGTACCAGATGAGGACGCCGAGAACCACCCACCCGATCAACGGCGCGACGGCGAGGAACCGGCTGGTCGACAAGGTCACACCATGACCGCTCCCAACGCAACCGCGTCTGAGCTCACATGCGGACGCAGGAGCGCGTACCCGACGAGGGGGACAACACCCGCAATGAGGATCTTCGGGGCTATGAGTCGGAGGCTCGGAACCATGTGACGGGCTTCGATCGCCGCTCCAACGCCTGCCTCGTGCGGAGTCCGGTCGCTCACTCGCCCGCCAACCTGACGGCCTGTCCTGAGGCGTCGACTCCGCACAGGGTTCGCCATGCCTTGGGGATGCGGCTTCGGCGCAGGATGCCGGCGTCGATGACAGCATCGAGGACGGGGCGGGTGGCGGCCTGACGGAGCGCGATGCGCTGAGGCGTGCGGTTCGCGGCTCGCCAGGTCTCCCACGCGGGAAGGCCCACCTCGGCGTAGACGCCGGGATGGACCATGAGACGGAACATCTGATCGATGGCTCGTGGGGCGATGTACTTGACCACAAAGCGGTCGAGGAGTGTTGCTTCGGCCCACACCTCGGGCAGTACGGCCTTGGCGAACGAGAGGTGCCGTGCTTCTTCCTGGCGGTGGTAGCGGTTGACCTCGGCCAGGAACGGATCAGTCTGGGGGTGTTCAGAAGCCATCTTCTGCAGCAGGTCTGGGATCTCCTCGCCGCCCAGCACGGACACGAACAACATGGCTGGCAGCCGCGTGATCCAGCGCGTTCCCGCGCGCTCGAGGCGAGGGATGAGCGGCCAGCTGGCCATCGGATTGCGCGATTTCGGCTGGAGCTGGGTCAGTACCCGCTGGAATAGCCGCTGATGGCGCGTCTCTTCGCCGATCTCGTGCAGGAGGTAGGTGATGCGCGGGTCGGTGAGGTCGCGAGCCGTGGCGATGCGGAAGGCGAAGCCAGCCTCAAGTACCGCTTCGAAACGCATCCCCGCATCCAAGATCGACGCGACCTCCTCCCGTGACAGCACGCGCTTCTGCTCCTGGGTGAGGTCGAGGTCGAGGCCGTGCACGGAGAGGAGCTCGTCCGCCAGCACCTGGCCGTCGCCGACGCCACCGGCGAGGTCCACGTCCGGGTCGATGACCCGCTTCGCGGAGATGCGCGACAAACGCTCGACGCGCTCCGAGGTCGAGACGATGGTCGAGGAAGCGAGTGCGGTGGTCATTAGTCGATTAGAACCGACTCTCAGTAGGTTTGCAAGGTGCCATCCGTCACGGTCCTGACCTGGGTAACCTTCGGCATATCCGACTTCAGGTAGGATCTGGGCCATGACGAGAGAGCCGAACCGGCCGAACAGGCCAGGACGGCCGCCCGGTCGAAGCAAGAACCCGGCCGAACGGCGGCGGGCCATCCTCGACGCAGCAGTGACCGCCATCCGGCGCGACGGTCCCGACGTCTCCATGGAACAGATCGCCGCAGAGGCCGGGGTGACGAAGCCGACGGTGTACGACAACTTCGACGGCAGAGCGGGGCTCACCGAGGCGCTCCTCGAGCGGTATGGACTCGAGCTGCTCCGAGAGATCGGCAGCAAGCTCTCCGACCAAGCTTCCGCGGAAGACGTCGTTCGTGGCGGCGTCGAAGCTCTATTGACGTTCGTCGAACGCGACCCCGCAGTGTTCCGCTTCATCGTCACCGGGACCGGGACCCATTCGCTGATCGATGAGGCCGGCGGCGTGCTCTCCTCACTGATCGGCGGAACGTTGCGCCGGGCTGGTGCCGATTCGGGCGCGGCAGAGCTCTACGCCTACTCAGTACTCGGAGCCATCTTCGCCGCCACCGACTGGTGGGCAGCGCGACACACCATGTCGCGTTCCGACTTCCGGGACTATCTGGTGGGCATGCTTTGGGGCGGCCTCGAGCGCACCGGACTCGGCCGCGTCGACGGTCCGATCGATCTCACCGTCGTCGCCGAGGCGATCGCCGATGCCGAATCGACGCCCGAGCCGTGACCGCTCGCCACGCGACCGATTACTGACGAGGAACCTTGACACCGTGCACATAACGACGCGGTGGATGCTGAGTGCAGGCAATACCTAACCGGCAGCAAGGAGGCAGGTTGCCCCCTATCGCTCGCCCGTATCCACCGCTGGTCCGTCCCCTAGGTGCCGCTCGAGGACGATGCTGGAATGCTGATCAGCCGCTCGGGCGGCTTGTCGGCGGCCGCTTCCAGGCCGGCGAGCGAAGTGTCCGCCAGCCCGTGGCTGCTGCTGTTCCATCCGGCGGCGGATTCGTTGAAGCTCCTATAGATGTCAAGCGTCGTGCGCGGTGATCCAGTCGCGGGCGCGGTTGGCGAGGTCGTTGCTGAAGTCGAGGCCTCGTTCGACGCGGGAGAGCCGGGTTGGGGTGACGCCGAGAGCGAC
>JBPCMH010000234.1:0-11352 GCA_051002495.1 Acidimicrobiales bacterium | reverse complement strand
ACTACAAGGTGCATGGAATTCTCCCTAAGTCGGAGGACAGGTCAGGGCTGCAACGAACGCAGACCGGCCGCGAGGGCCGGTCCGACGGTCAGCAAGCCGAAGGCGGGGAGGATGCAGCAGGTCAGGGGGAAGAGGAGAAGCACCGGTAGCCGACGAGCCTCGACCTCGGCTCGGTGGCGGGCGGCCCGACGGCCGTCGGCGGCGAGATCAGCGAGGGGCTGCTGCAGTGGCGTCCCGGATTCGAGGCCGCTGGAGAGGAGGGAACCGAGCCTGCCCATGCGCGGGCCTTCCTGCTGGAGCAGGTGAAGTGCCTCATCGAGCGTGCGGCCACGCTCGACGCCACGAACGACCGACGCCAGCAGCGCCGCGGCCTCGGGTGGCGCCCACTCCGCCGCGACCTCAATAGCGCGCCGCGGCGACGCTCCGGCCCTGAGGCCGAGCAAGAGCAACTCGGCAACCTCGGGGACGGCAGCGTCGGTGTTACGGATGGCGCGAGCGGATTGCCGGTCGCGACGAAACTCAGGCCCGATGGCGGCCACGACCGCGACAGCCAACGCCCCCACCCGTGATACCGGCAAGACAACGCCTGCGGCCAACACGGCGCGGCCGACGCGCTCCGCCCGTCGCCGATCGGGACGCGCCCCAACGATCGCCATCGCCTGAGCTCCGATGGCATCCACAGTGCGGGTTAGTGCTCGTCCGGCTACGGCCGCGACATCTGTTTCGGCCCGGCTTGGTCTTCGCCACTCAAGCCGTTGGGTCACCGCGTGACGGTTGGTCCTGACGCCAAGAATCAACACCAGCCCAGCCCATGCCGCCGCGACCAATGCGGCGGTCACTGGCGCCGCCTGATGAGGATGGCCATCCACCACACGCCGAGAGCGTCGAGCAGCAGACCGGCTCCGAGCATCACCCAGCCTTGACGGGTCGTGAACAAGAAGGCGGCTGTGGTCCGATCTGCTACCGAAGCGAGCAGCGCCATGGCCACTGGGGCGAGACCGACCACAGCGGCCGACGCCCTCGCTTGGGCGGTGAGCGCGCCGATCTCGCCAGCCAAGGCCCGCTGATCGGCCACGACGCCGCGCACCACTTCTACCGCGGGTAGAGCCGGCCCGCCGGTGACGGCGGCGGCGGCCAAGGCTGCGGCCACCATACGAACGGTCGGCTCCTCAGCGCGAGCGCCACCCCAGTGCCGGAGTGCGTCGACCAGCCCACTGCCATGCCGGGCCCGATCGACGACCCGGCGGAGATCGGCGGCCAGGAAGGGTGCGCTGCGCTGACCGGCCAGATCGATTGCCTGGAGGAGGGACCGCCCACCACGCAGCGCCTGTCCGATCACGTCAAGCGCGGCCAGCACGTCGTCTGGTCGGTGGACCTGCGGTCGGGCCAGCAGCCGACGGACCTTCATCGGAAGCCTGAGCCAGGACGACCCGCTCGCCCACGTCTCGGCGTCGCGAGGAATCGAACACAGCGGCCCCACCCGGGCACGGAACGACGAGCGTTGGGCGGCGAGGACGCAGAGGGGTAAGGCGGCGGCGCAGGTGGCGGCCAACAGCGCTTGGCTCATGCGGCACCGGGCCAGACCACAGGCAGAGTGGCTCGCTCCACGTCGAGCACCTCGACAACCCGCCGGCCGCCATCGCTGCTCCGTTCGACATGCACGACGACATCCAGCGCCGACCGAACCTGCTCTTGCACGATGCCGACCGCGCCGAGCGCTCCCCCGCCCAGTGCGGCCATGGTGGCCAACCGCACCAAGGCGTCCGCCGCGCTGTTGGCGTGGCAGGTCGACATCGAACCGGCGTGGCCGGTGTTCATGGCCTGCAACATGTCGATGGTCTCGGGCCCTCGACACTCCCCGACGATGATCCGATCAGGTCGTAGGCGCAGCGACGACCGCACGAGATCCCTCACGGTCACCTCACCGACGCCCTCGGCATTGGCTGGTCTGGCCTCGAAGCGCACCACATGCGGGTGCCGCAGTCGAAGCTCGGCGGCCTCCTCGATCGTGATGATCCGCTCATGCACAGGGACGTGACCCGAGAGCGCGTTGAGAAGAGTGGTCTTGCCGGCACCGGTACCGCCGCTAACGACCACGTTGCGTCGAGCGACCACCGCCTCGATCAGTGATGCGGCAACGGAGGGCTCGGCGAACGCGGCGACCTCGACTCGGTGCGCACCAAACCGTCGGATGGCCAGGCACGGTCCGTCGATGGCCAATGGCGGCACAACGGCATGCACGCGCGACCCGTCAGCCAGGCGGGCCTCGGCGATCGGCGACGCGGGATCGCACCGCAAGCCGAGCGGGCCCATCACTCGTTCGATGGCGACATAGATGGCGCGCTCGTCGACGCGAACATCGGTCGGGGCGAGGCGGCCGTGACGCTCAACCCACACCGTGCCTGGCCCGTTGATGAGCACATCGGAGATGTCGGGGTCGCGTAGGAGCGGCTCCAGGGGGCCGAGGCCCCGCAGATCGGCAAGCACTTCGTCGACCAAGACTGCCGCCTCGCCCGGCGGGAGCAACGGGGCGGCCGAGGCCACCGCCTCGGCGACGGCTGGCGCCTCTGGTTCATCGCCAGCCTCCAGGACGGAGAGACCGACCCGCTCCCTTAGCTCAGACCGGCTCGTCACGCCGCATCCCGTAGCGCATGCGCGAGCGAGCGGGGCATGCGGACGCTGAGGAGACCGGTGTCGACTGCTCGGGCCACGCCGCTGTCGATGGGCACGATGGCGCGTATGGGAACGCCAAGAGTGGACGACACTTCCGCTGGCCCGAGCGTCCGGTGCTTCTCCTCGACCAACACCACAGCGGAGGGTCGGATTGGTGCGGCGACCGCTCGACGAAGTCCGAGGTAGCACGCCCGGGTCACGAGCAAAGAGAGATTGGCCGCGGCGGCGACCGGTATGGCGACCGACCCCGCATCGTCGATGACCCCGCAGTCGACGACAACCGGGTGATCTGCTCCGGCCAAGAACGCCAACCCCTCGGCGGCGCGCTCACCGTCGATTGGACCTTCGCCGCGTGTCAGGACGCCGATGTTGGCCTCGCCTTGCTCAACGAGGCGCTGCAGCGCTGCCGATGTGACGCCAGGCGAAGTTGACCACTCCGCCACCCCCGGCCCTACGGGGCGGGGTCGGCCGAGAACCATCGGGATATCACCGGCCAAATCGACCAGCAGCGCGCCGCCTGGCGATCGCTTGGCCAGCAGCAGAGCAAGAGCGGTGGCGACGGTGGTGGTGCCGCTTCCGCCTTTGGCTGACCAACAGGCAATGAGCACAGGGCCCTCCTACGCAATGGGGTGCACGGAGAGGGAAGCGCCGGCGCTCACGGTAGGGCGCGGCAGCTGACGCCGCAAGGGTTGGTTTGGCCAATCGAATCCCGTGGTACATCCGCCTCATGCCCGGCTGGCTCGTCCCCATCATGATCGTTGGCGCGATGGCAGTGATGGTGAGCGTCCTGTGGCTGTCAGCTTGGGTTGAGACGAGCGTGCTGTCACCACGTTCGATGATCGTGTCAGCGGCGAAGGCTCGCCATACAACACCCGAGTACTCCGAGGCCCTCGTCGTCCGCGAGTTCGAGCGATTGCTGCGCGACACCCAGCGGTCCTGACCCTGCGGCCCCGAGTCCCACCTGACCCGGAACCATTCCGCGACGTCCCTATGCTCGCCTCGTGACGGGCGCGGCCTTCTTTGACCTCGACAAGACCGTCATCGCCAAAGCGTCGATGGTGGCCTTCGGACGGACCCTGTATCGCGAAGGGTTGATCTCGCGCACCCTGCTGCTGCGCGCTCTCTGGGGTCAGCTCGTCTACATGCACCTTGGGGCCAGCGACGAGAAACTCATCCGCATGCGGGACGCTGTGCTGTCGCTGACCCGCGGATGGGAACAGCGCCGAATTCGTTCGATCGTTGAGGACGCGCTCGAGACGGTGATCGAACCGATCATCTACGCCGAGGCCATGGACCTGATCGAGATGCACCGCGCCGCCGGACGTCCGGTGATCCTCGTCTCAGCTTCGCCGGAAGAGATCGTCGTGCCGTTGGGTCGGTACCTACGCGTTGACGGCGTGATCGCGACGAAGGCGGAGATCGACGCCGACGGCCGCTACACCGGTTCGACCGGGTTCTACTGCTACGGCGTCAACAAGGTGACGGCCATGCAGGGCATGGCCGAAGAACGACAGATCGACCTCAGCGAGTCGTATGCCTATTCCGACTCCGCCTCCGACATCCCGATGCTCGAGGTGGTCGGCCATCCGACCGCAGTCAACCCCGACCGAGAATTGGCCAGAGCCGCCGCCGAGCACGGGTGGGATGTGCGCGAGTTCGTCCGACCGGTGCGACTCCGCGACCGCGTACCCATGCCCGCGCCCGCCCCAACCGCCATGGGCGCGGCCGTCGCCGGGCTCGTGGCCGGCGGGCTGATGTGGTGGCGGCTACACCGGCGCGAACAACAGCCCACCCGCAGCGCACGGGTGGGCGATGTCGTCGGTGTCGCTACTCGACGCGCAGTTTCTTGGCGGCGGTGATGCCGAGCGCGATAAGGATGGCGAGCAGGATGAGCTTCTTCATGGTCCGCAACCTACCCCTCCCCGGCTAAAACTGCACCGGCGACCAGTCGAGACCCACCGCTAAAGGGCGATCACCGCCGACCGGGTAGTTTCCCCAGCGGAGGTGTCCGAGCGCCTGGTGGGCTCCCCCGCCTTCAAAGCGGGTGGTCGTAGTGATCCTGCGACGGCGGGTTCGATTCCCGTCCACCTCCGCCATCACCTCTCGCGTCGAGTTCGTGTCAGCGCGCGGCGTACCCCCACGCACCCGACCGCCCCCGCTCGAATTCGGTGCTGAAGACCCGGCGCAATTCCACCGATACCTGCACGGCGTGCCAGATTGCCGCGACGAACATCGCCGCGGTTGAGGCCGGCGATGACGTGCGCATACCGCTCGGGGTTGCGGCCGGCGGCGTCGGCCCGCTCGAAGGAACCAACATCGTCATCATCTTCCGGGAACCGATCAGGTTGCCGGGTCCGAGTTGGACCAGGATGTTTGGGCCGTCGGCCACCTTCACCGGCGGACGGAAGGCTCGCGCCATGCGCTTTCGCGCCGAAGACGCCGCTCATGCTCGCCGAGTACTTGGGACGAGGTGGCGTACCGAGCCATCGGCGACGACGACTACCGCGCCATCGGTTTGCGACCGGATGTCACCGCGGTCAACCCGGTCGTTCTCGCCGCCCTCGTTGCCCTTTTGGGCGCGTTCTTCGCGGTCATCACCGCGCTTCGCTTGTCCTGAACCCAACGACGCAGCGCGGCTGAACAGCAGCCCCGCACCTGGGACAGGCCGCTCTCCTGACGGTCAGACGGTGAGCAGGTCGCGGGCGCCGGTGTCGGACGACGGATGGCGCAACTTCGACATGGCCCTGGCCTCGATCTGCCGGATCCGTTCGCGGGTCAGGTTGAAGTACTCACCGACCTCTTCCAAGGTCCTCGGCTCGCCCCGATCGAGACCAAACCGCAGCCGGAGAATCTCGCGCTCGCGTTCGTCAAGGGGGCCGAGGAGGCGGGAGATCTCAGCCGGCAGCAGCGAAGTGGCTGCTGAGTCGAACGGTGACTGCGCGCCGCGGTCCTCCACGAGATCGCCGAGCTCGGCGTCGCCGTCCTCACGGAGCGGCTCGGAAAGACTCAAGGGCTCGGAGGCGAAGCGCAGGGCTTCGGTGACCTTGTCTTCTGGCATCTCCAGATCAGCAGATAGTTCCGCATGGGTAGCGGGCCGCCCGAACGTCAACTCCAGCCGGGAACGGGCCTTCTGCACCCTGGTCAACGTGTCGCCCGCGTGAACCGGCAAACGGATGGTGCGACCGGTGTTAGCGATACCGCGAGTGATGGCCTGGCGGATCCACCAAGTGGCATAGGTAGAAAACTTGAACCCCTTACGCCAATCGAACTTCTCGACAGCGTGCATGAGGCCAAGGTTGCCCTCCTGAATCAGATCGAGCAGCGGCAATCCCGACGCCTGATACTTCTTGGCGATGGACACGACCAGACGAAGGTTGGACTGCACGAACCGTGTCTCGGCGTCCTCACCACGCCGCACGCTGCGACGCAACTCCCGCTTGCGGGCCGGGCTATAGGACCCGTTGGCCGTCTCCATCTCGCCCCGCGCCGCGACACCGGCTTCGATTGCCTGGGCGAGGGCGACTTCATCATCTTTGGTGAGAAGGGCGTACTGGCCGATGTCGGTCAGATACAGGCGAACAAGATCTTCCTCGTCACGATCGACACGCGCCTTCGGCACCGGCCCCTACCCTTCGCCTTCGTCCGTTCGGATGTTCGTGTGGATCCCCACTGGCAGCGCTGGGGCTCCGAGCATCGAGCAAGCCTTCGCAAGAAACGTACTCCTCGCGTCAAGTCTCACCGATCTAGTCCCACACAGGGAGTATCGGAGCGACTTCGCCGAATCTGAGGCTTTCCACCGACTTGCAGCCACGCGCCCTCCCCTTTGAGCAATTTCGCCGCCCATCCCCGCAATCCTGCCTCGAGGACGGCATCCGACCCGGCGCTAGGGTGCGGCCGTGGATGACGTCGAACTGACCATCGTGACCATGACCTTTGAGGCGTCCGACGCCGATCGATTGCTCGGCGTGCTCTCGAAGTACGTCGTGGTGAGCCGACAACACGCCGGCTGTCGCAACATGGACCTGTGCGCATCGGTCGCCACGCCGAACCGGTTCCTGATCATCCAGAAGTGGGACTCGCCGGCGGCTCAACAGACCCATTTCGATTCCGAAGCCATGGTCGGCATGGCGACGGCCTGTGACGGCTTACTTGCATCGGCCCCGGAGATCGATCTGCTCGAAGGGCTTTCGGCCCACGACCTGAACTGATCAGCGCGGTACTAATTACCAGCGCGGGCGCTACTCGACGAAGCGGCGCACCTTCGCCTTGCGACCCCGCACCATCGCGCTCCGCATCGAAGCGATGACACGGTCGACTGCACCCTCTGGAACCCCGACGACCGAGTAGTCGTTTGCGATACGGATCGGCCCGACGTCGCGGCCAGGGATACCGCATTCGTTGGCGATGGCGCCGACCAGATCGGCCGGACGAACCCCAGCCTCCCGTCCGAGGCTGATGAAGACGAACCCGGTCTCGGCGTTCCCGCCTGATCGCGGCGCAGACGAACCCGGCTTGGCGTGCTTCTTCGGACCGCCCCTACCGGACCGGTCGCGTTCGAAGCTCTTGCGGTTACCCGCGCTGGAGGGTCGCGTCTCGGCCCTGGCGTCGGGAATGTCCGGCTCGTCGACCGTTGCGCCCCTGGCCTCGTGCACGAGCTTGATCGCGGCCAACGCGACATCCTGCGGGTCTTCGCCCTCGAGCGCGTCGAGCACACCCACGTAGTCGTCGAGGTCGTCGGACGCGAGCGATTCGCGGAGCGCCTCAACGGTCAGGTCGATCTGCTTGGTGCGCAGGTCCGCGATCGTTGGCACTTTGCTGACCTCGATCGAATGCTTGATCAGCCGCTCGATGTTGGCGACCAACCGCTTTTCCTTCGGCTCAGCCAGGGTGATCGCGACACCCTCACGGCCGGCACGACCGACACGCCCGATGCGGTGCACGTAGCTCTCCGCGGCGGACGGCACGTCGTAGTTGACGACGTGGCTCAGGGCGTCGACATCAAGACCTCGCGCCGCGACATCGGTGGCCACCAGCAACTCGGCGGTGCCGTCGCGCAGACGCGCCATCACGCGGTCTCGTTGGTTTTGGTCCATGCCGCCGTGCAGTGCCTCGGCCCGGTACCCCCGACCGTTCAGGGTGACGGTCAGCTCGTCCACCTCGTGGCGGGTGCGGCAGAACACGATGGCTGCGGCCGGCACCTCGATGTCGAGGATGCGACCCAGGGCCGATGCCTTGTGGAAACGCTGAACGAAGTACACGGTCTGGCGTACGAGCGCCTTTTCGCCGGGTGAGGCCCAGCGGTCGATCTCGATGCGCACGGGCTTGCGCTGATGCCGCTTGGCAATGGCGACGATTCGGCCCGGCATGGTGGCGGAGAACAGGACGGTCTGTCGATCCGTGGGCGTGGCCTCGAGGATCGACTCGATGTCTTCGGTGAAGCCCATGTCGAGCATCTCGTCGGCTTCGTCGAGCACCACCGTGGCGATGTTGGTGAGATCAAGCGAACCCCGCTTGATGTGGTCGATGGCCCGGCCCGGTGTGGCCACGACGACGTGAACACCTCGCTCAAGCTCACGCAGCTGGCGATAGATGGGCTGACCACCGAAGACAGGCAGCACCTTTACGCCGAGCTCCCTGCCGTACTTGAACATGGCCTCGCTGACCTGCACCGCCAGCTCTCGCGTCGGCACCAACACCAGCGCGGTGGGCACGGCCGGCGCGTCCTTGCCAATGGCCTGGAGGATTGGCAGGGCGAATGCCGCGGTCTTGCCGGTGCCGGTAGCGGCTTGTCCCAGCACGTCAGACCCGGCCAGGAGCACGGGGATCGCCTCGCGCTGCACCGGCGTGGGCTCCTCATAGCCAAGGCGATTCAGCGCGCTCAGAAGCTCGTCAATGAGCCCGAGACCGGCGAACGCGGGGTCATCGGTCATCGACGAATTCGGTTCCATCGCTCTATTCTCCCGGCAACCGTGGCCGAGCTCGCAATCGAGCCCCGCCGATCGAACTCCTACAGGTTGTCGATATCACCCAGATCGGGGGTCGCCAATGCGGCGTGGACCTCGGCCTCGGGAAGACCGACTTCGTCGGCCAGCTCAGTGAGTGAGGGCTGGCGGTGGTGAAACACGAAGAAGTCGTCCCACGCGTGCTGTATGCGATCGAGGAGCGCGGTCGGGGCATCCACCGGGGCACCAACCGCCCGTCCCTTCCGGGAGATCGCCGTCACCACGGCCCGCCTGATCCACCAGGTGGCATACGGCGTGAAAGCAAAGCCCTTGTCGGTGCGGAACTCCGAGGCGGCCATGACCAACCCCGCGTGGCCGTTCTCTACGAGGTCGCCGAGCGACACACCGCTAGCCCGATACCGCTTGGCGATAGCGACCACCAGCCGCCGGTGGCGATCGATGAGCTCGGTGCGGGCCGCGGCATCACCAGCCGCGAGCCGTTCGACGAGCTGGCGCTCCTCGCGGTGGTCGAGCAGCTCGTCGGTTGCCGCCGCTTCGAGGTAACGACGCACGCGGTCGTCGTCGTCGGCTTTCGCCATCGACGGCGAGCCTATGCGGATTGGCCGACTGCCTCCGTCAAGGCACAGGCGGTGGTGATGTCGGCCCAGGTCACGTCGTCGGAGGCCCAAAGTCTCTCGAAGGCAGCATCGGCGACATCGTTGAAGCCGTGTCGGTTGCGGAAGTGGTACTGACGACGCGGCTTGCGCATGTCGTAGCCCTTCCGCTCCAACCGACCCATGCACGCCGCGTCCCACGCGGTGAGTTGCGGGAGTGTGAGATCGGCCTCCGACGGAGCGTCGGCGAAAGCAGCGGATCTACGATCTGCCGCCCTCCCCAGGAGCCGGCCGACGACATCCCTCACCAAGCGCTCCGACATGGTGCGGGGATTCGTCGGGTCCTCGAAGGCTCCCCCTTCGACCTCGAGCCTCACGGGGTCAACGGAGGCCAACGTCGCCCGGCCGAGCGGAGTTGCCTCGTCGACGATGACATCGATCGGCGCGTCCGATGGGAGGCCGACGTCGTCAGCGACTTTCGAGATGATCGCGGCGATCTCGGAGGAATCGAACGAGACCAGGTAGTACTCCTCCGGGGTGACCGTGACCTTGGCCATCAGTTGGCCGCAGCGGCCTTGGTCGCGACCCGCGCCTTGGCCTCGTCGGCCGCCTGCTGGGCCAGGCCAGCAATCTCGTCGACCTCGGCGTCGGTGAAGCCAGCCATCTCGCGGAAGCGACGGGCCAGCTTGATGGGGCTCTCCGATCCCTCGCCGCGGAACCCTCCGCCCGAGAACAACTTGTCGACGATCCGCTGGAACTCGAGGGCCCGCTCGCGTCGCTCCGGATCGTCGGCGGTGATGCGCCGCAGCCAGTCCGAACCCATCTTCACGTGGGTGACTTCGTCGGCCAGCATCCAGTCCTCACAGAACTCGAGCACCGGATCGCCCGCCACTTCGCCGAACTCCTTCATGGTGTTGAAGACGTCGATGGCCAGACCTTCGAGCGCCCGGTTGACCCCGGTCAAACGGAGGATTGGGTCGGGGTTGCATGCCGCTTCGTACAAGAACGTCGACTCGGCGAACTCGCCGATCTCGGTTCCCATCCAGTCGCCCAACTTGATGGAGATCTCACAGTGACGGGACTCGTCCCAGCACTGCCGGGCCATGTCGAGCTTCAACTCGAACGGCACCTCGTCGTGGCCTTTACCAACCTCGAAGTCCCAGCAGGTTCGGCCGGCACCTTCCAGGGCCTGAATCTCACCAACGAAGATGCCGTGCATCAACGACCGGGCGCGCTCAGGCGAATCCCAGTGGTTGGGCGTGAGACGAGCGTCGCGCTTGGGACGCTGCTCGCCGTTGGCGAGCCGTTCGGCCTTCTGCGCGGCCCGGATAGCCGGCCGAGGATCGCCCATCCGCTCCTCGATCGACACCCGGCGGAACCGCGAGTCACGGGCCAGATCCTGTACCGGCAGGGTCTTCCTCATGCCGACGCTCCAGCCAACTCATCCGCGGTCGGGCCGCCGATGCTGCCCGGGCCAGCGATGCCGCCCGCGGCAATCATGAGCTTCTCCAGCCGCGCCTGGTGGTCGGCCGCCCGCTGCACTTCATCCGCAGTTTCGAGCAGCGACTGAATCAGCATCTCGCCGTCGCGCCAGTCCTCGTACTCGTCCTCGAGCGCGTGCCGCAGCGACCGGATGGTCGGCGCGTCGGTGATCGTGGAGGTGTTATTGAGGTGATAGGTGTAGGCCGCGATCTTGTGCGGGATGAGCACCCGATACACCCCAACCAGCTTCTCGATGGTCATCTCCGGCGCCTCTGGCTCGGTCATGGCCTCGACAAAAGCCACCATCTCGTCGTTGGGCGGAAGGGTGAGCCGATCGGGGTTCATCTCCCGCAGCTCCGGCAGCCGCTTGTGCCACAGTTCGGCGTGCCAAGCGTGCTTGTAGCAGTGGGTGCCGAGACGCATCTTTACGTCGAGCTCCGGCACGGTGGCGACCCACCCGCCGAGCACCTCGAACAGGCGCATCTCAATCCACTTGTAGTTCCCTACCCGGCGAGCGCTCTCCTCGACAGCAAAGGCCCCAGGGAGCTCCCTGCGGTCCCACGGGGCGAACGGGGCTCTGGGCTTCTTTGCGTCGGCCATACCGGACAATCTTGCAGCTTCTTGAACGGCCGGTCAAGGGC
>JBPCMH010000233.1:0-9251 GCA_051002495.1 Acidimicrobiales bacterium | reverse complement strand
CGGGGCGCCGTCGCTGATCACCCGCATCACGAACGATGTCCAACAGGTCCAGATGCTCGTCGTGATGGGCACGACGATGCTCATCGCGGCACCGATCACCATGGTCGTTGGCATCGTCATGGCCATGCGCGAGGACGTCGGCCTCTCCGTCGTGCTTGCTGTCTGTGTCCCCGCCACGATTCTTCTGCTCGGCCCGGTCATCGCGCAGATGATGCCGACCTATGAGCGGATGCAGGAGCGCATCGACGAGGTGAACCGTGTCCTCCGCGAGCAAATCACAGGTCTTCGGGTGGTGCGGGCGTTCGTACGTGAGCCCCAGGAACGGGCCCGATTCAAGAGAGCAAACGACGACCTCACCGCAGTCTCTCTCCGCGCCGGACGCCTGATGTCGGTGATGTTCCCAACGGTGATGCTGATCATCAACGTCTCGAGTGTCGGGGTGCTCTGGGTTGGTGCCGACAGGGTCGGTGCCCGCGACCTTCCCATCGGTTCGCTGGTGGCCTACCTGAGCTACCTGGTCCAGATCCTCATGGCCGTGATCATGGCCACCTTCATGGTGTCGATGATCCCCCGGGCCGCAGTGTCGGCCGCTCGCCTGCAAGAGGTCCTGGATACCGATTCCACCGTGGTGCCTCCCGTGCGTCCCATTCGGGAGGTGTCGTCCACCGCCGATCTGGAACTGCGCAGCGTTGGCTTCCATTACCCGGGCGCAGAGCATCCTGTCCTGAGCGACATCAGCTTTGACATCAAGGCCGGGCAAACCGTTGCCGTCGTCGGCAGCACCGGCGCGGGCAAGACCACGCTCGTGAACCTCATTCCTCGCTTGTTCGATGCCACCGCAGGCGCGGTGTTCGTCGACGGGGTTGACGTCCGGATGCTCGACCCCAACGTGCTCACCGACAAGATCGGCCTCGTACCGCAGAAGCCGTATCTGTTCTCGGGAACGGTCGCGTCCAACCTGCGCTACGGCCGGCCCGACGCAGACGAGATCGAGATGTGGGCCGCGCTCGAGGTTGCCCAGGCAGCCGATTTTGTCCGCGCCCTGCCGGCGGGCCTCGATGCCAGGGTCGAGCAGGGAGGCAACAACCTCTCAGGCGGGCAGCGACAACGGTTGTCGATCGCACGAGCCCTGGTGCGGCGACCGGAGATCTATGTGTTCGATGATTGTTTCTCGGCCCTAGACCTCGCCACCGACGCGCGGCTACGGGCTGCACTCGGGCCGTACACAGCCAACAGCGCGGTGCTCACCGTCGCTCAACGGATCTCCACGATTATCGCCGCGGACCAGATCCTCGTGATCGAAGACGGCCAGATCATCGGGCGGGGCACTCATGATGAGCTGCTCACGGGTTGTTCGACCTACACAGAGATCGTGGAGTCCCAGCTCGGAGAAGGAGCAGTGGCATAACCGATCCTGAGACCAACGGTGCCGCTAAGCCGACGAGCGACGACGAGCGACCGACTCACCTTCCTCCCGAGGCGACACGGACCGGTCCCGGGACGGGTCGATTCAGCTCAGTGGGCATGCCGACTGAGAGATCCCGCGACTTCACGGGCTCGGTCAAGCGCCTCGCCGGAATCCTCCGACCAGAGCGCACCATCATCATCGTCGTCACCATCGTGGCCACCGCGAGCGTCGTGCTCAACGTGCTCGGCCCGGCGATCCTCGGCAAGGCCACCGACATCATCCTCCGGGGAACGATTGGCGGCGGAGGCATCGACTTTCGTGACCTGCACCGAGTGCTGCTCGGCGTCGTCGCGCTGTACCTCGGGTCGTGGCTGCTGTCGTTCATCAACTCCTTTACTCTCGCGGGAGTCGTGCAGCGATCGATGTTCTCCCTTCGCTCCGCGGCTGAGGACAAGATCCACCGGCTGCCACTGCGCTACGTCGACAAGACGGCGCGGGGCGACCTCCTGAGTCGGGTCACCAACGACATCGACAACGTGGCCCAGAGCCTCCAGCAGACGCTGAGCCAGATGCTCACCTCGGTCCTGACGCTGCTCGGCGTCATGATCATGATGTTCGTCATCTCACCACTCCTGGCCGTTGTCGCCCTGGTCACCGTGCCGCTGTCGATCGTGGCCATGCAACGGCTCGCCAAGCGCGCTCGGCCCCGGTTCATCAACCAGTGGATGTATACGGGAACGGTCAACGCTCAGGCTGAAGAAGCATTTACTGGCCATGCCATCGTGAAAGCCTTCGGACGTCAGCGCGAGGTGGAGCAGCGCTTCCGGGAGAAGAACGACGAGCTCTACGAGGCCAGCTTCGGCGCGCAGTTCGTATCCAGCCTCATGCAGCCGGCCACGCTGTTCTTCGGCAACGTCCAGTATGCCGCCATCGCTGTCGTCGGTGGAATGCGGATCGCCAGCGGGACGATCAGCGTCGGCGACGTGCAGGCCTTCATTCAGTACGCCCGGCAGTTCTCCCACCCCCTCACGCAGCTGGCGTCGATGATGAACGTGTTCCAGTCGGGCATCGCCTCGCTCGAGCGCGTCTTCGAGTTGCTCGATGCCGAGGAGGAGTCGGCCGAGCCCCCAGCAACGGTCGACCCCACCCCGACAAAGGGTCGTGTGGAGTTTAAGAACGTGTCGTTCTCCTACAGCCCCGACGCCCCGCTCATCGAGGATTTGTCACTCGTAGCCGATCCTGGGCAAACCATTGCCATCGTCGGTCCGACCGGCGCGGGCAAGACCACCTTGGTCAACCTGCTGATGCGGTTCTACGACCTCGACGGCGGCGCCATCCTCGTCGACGGGGTTGACATCGCCTCCATCCCGCGCTCCGAGCTCCGGGCAAAGATGGGGATGGTCCTGCAGGACACCTGGCTCTTCGGGGGCACCGTCCGCGACAACATCGCCTACAGCCGACCCGACGCCACGGAAGAGGAGATCCTCGAGGCTGCGGTCACCACCTATGTAGACCGCTTCGTGCACTCCACGCCAGACGGCTACGACACCCTCATCGACGAGAACGGCGAGAACATCAGCACCGGCCAGAAACAGCTGATGACCATCGCACGCGCCTTCCTCGCCAGACCCGCCATCCTCATCCTCGACGAGGCCACCAGCTCGGTCGACACCAGAACCGAGGTGCTCATCCAAGAGGCGATGAACGCGCTGCGAGCCGATCGAACGAGCTTCGTGATCGCGCACCGGCTGTCAACGATCCGGGGCGCCGACGTGATCCTCGTGATGGAGCACGGTCGGATCGTCGAACAGGGTTCGCACGTAGAGCTACTAGAGCGACGGGGCGCCTACCACGCTCTATACAACGCGCAGTTCGCGGGCGCAGCCGTCGACGTCGACTAATCCAATGGGGCAGCTCCCGACCGCACCCGCGGCCCCCGAGCCGCGGCACGCGCCGAGCGGGGCGTGTGACACGAGGAAGTCGTCGCTGAAGACGTAGCGTGGTTCGCTGATGAGCCAACTCGAAGACATCGGTCAACGCGACGGCTGGAGGTGCTGGCTGTGCGACAAGTCGGTCGACCCGGCGATCAGCGCGAACGATTCGCGCGGGGCGAGCATCGACCTGTGCATCACCAAAGCGAAGGCTAAGGCAAAGTCGAGGGCGGGCGGAACCGCGACGGAACGTCTCGCTCACCGGGGCTGCAACAGCGGCAAGGGTGCGGTCGCGCCGGTCGTGCCCTGGGCTGAAGGTCTCTTAGTGGGCGACGCGGCGCCGATCCTTCCCACGGTTGAGCGCCTCGAGCGCAAGGGAGGACGGGAGGCATTCGGCCGATGCCCAACTCTGGCCGATGCGCACGACGCGGCGACGTGGCTCGTCGACCGCGTGTCCCGCTTACGGCCGGGTCTGGTCGTGTCGCCCGTCGTCGAGGAGGGCGGTGGGCAGTACCTCGTGCTTCTCGTGCGCTCCCGGTACGACCCGTCTGAGCGTTGAGCGCGAGGAAGACGGTGAGCGACTGCCAGGCCAACCGCTTGTTGTCGTCTGGCAGCGGGTGGTTGCGTGCGAGGCGGACCGCGAGCACGGCGGCCTTCTGTCCGATGCTCGGATAGAAACCCTTGCTCACTCGGCGGTCCACTCACCAGGTCGGTCAAGGCTGCTCACTGCTCAGCCGATCTGGACCGTCCGCCATCTGACGCCCTCGTCGTCGAGCAAGCCGGGGAGCACACCGCGAGCAGCTTCGACCGACAGCCAGATCTCTGCCACCGTCGAGACCGGCGAACGGACCCGAGAGATGGCCACCTACTGATCGGCCAGATCAGGATCGTCGAGTTCGTCCAGACCGTGGTCGTACCGCTCACAGAGCTTGGCAGGCTGGTGGGCACGTACGACTCAAGAGAGCGGGTCGTCGACGTTTGAGGCTCGTGTCCTCAGCGGTCGTGGCGGACGGGCGATCGCCCTTTGCGGACACGCGTCGAGCTCGGGTGAATCCCCGGGTCAGACGGCTGGCTCGATGAGCGACCGCAGCACGCCAGCTATCGAGTCGATCTCGTCGCGACCGGTCGTGACGGTCATGACGAAGTCGTAGACGGCGTCGTTGGCGACATGGGTGACAGCTACGCCGTTGATCTCGAGAAAGACCGCCGTCGCGAGCCAGCCGAGTCGCTTGTTGCCGTCGACGAGCGCGTGGTTCTTGACGATCGAGTGGACCAACGCGGCCGCCTTGGTCCAGAGATCGGGGTACGCGTCCTCGCCGAAGGCGGTGGCTTGGGGCCGGGCGGCTGCAGATCCAAGCAATCCCAGATCGCGCACGGGCGGCGGGTCACCAAGCAGGTGCACCGCCAGCGCAATGAGGTCGTCGGTGTCGGGGTACTCGACGTTGAGGCTCACTGCCCGAGGCGTTTGAGGGCGTCGGCATGCGCGGTCGACACCCGATCGGCCGCCTCCGCGACGCGACCGCGATGCTCTGCCCGGCTGATGTACTCCCGCACCGCTCTTCGGGCCGCCTCCTGCATCGAGATTCCCTCGAACGCGGCACGGTCGCGGAGCGCCGCTTGCTCTTGTTCAGTAAGACGAAGGGTCATGGCCACCCCGTCATGGTATCAGGCTGATACCATTCTCGGCCTGTGGGCCTCCCAATCGAGCTCCACGAAAATCGGCGTGCGGGTCACGCTGTAACTCGCTGCCGAAGCACTGCTCGACCGATGGCGTATGAAGTTATGGCGCGCTGACACCGCGACCACTGCCGTCGTTCTGCCCGCCTCGCATGGTGCTCGCGATGGCAAAGTTGCGAGAGCGTGACTTGCCTCGGGCGGCCGTCCCATGCCGTACACTTGTACGTACACGACGAGGTAGGGAGTCGAAGCCATGGCTGTGAAGACCGATCGTATGGAAGCCCGGGTCTCGCCCGATGAGCGCGAGCGGATCGAGCGCGCCGCGTCGGCGACGGGCATGTCAGTCTCGGCCTTCATGGTGAGCGCGGCCCTAGACCGCGCTGAGGAAGTCAACGCCACAGCAACCGCGACGACCGTGTCGGCGGACTACTTCGACGACCTACTCGCTGCACTCGACCTGGCCGATCCGGCCCCGCGCCTCGCCAGAGCGGCAAAGGACGCACACCGTCGCCCGCGCATCGCCGCCCGTTGACCCTTCGGGTCGAGGCGCTCGGTGACCACCGGCTCGACGAGTTCCGCTGCGGCAACGCCGACCTCGACGATTGGCTGAAGCACCACGCGAGAGGAGCGACCGGCCACGGCACCCGCACCTACGTCGTCGTCCACGAAGCGAACCTCGTCGGCTACTTCGCCATCGCGCCGCATTACCTGCGCCGACAAGACGCGCCGCGGAAGATCGCGCGGGGCGCCCCGAGCGAGATACCCGCAGTCCTCCTCGCAAAGCTGGCCCTCGACCAATCGATCCAAGGGCAAGGACTCGGCAGCGAGCTCCTCGTCTTCGCCCTGCGGAGGATCGTCGAGGCGGCGCGCCAAGCCGGCGGCCGGCTCGTCGTCGTCGACGCCATCGACGACCCAGCGCGCCGCTTCTACGAACACCACGACTTCGAACCGCTGCCCGACGACGATCGCCGCCTCATGATGAAGCTCAGCACGGCCGCCAAGGCGCTCAAGCTTGACTGGCCCTGACCACCGCATCCATTTCAATCTCAGAACTTCGGCACAGCAGAACATGACTGGGTCCGCGAGGCCACGAGCCTTTGACCATCGCCGCGAAACTGTGGGGCCATGACGCGTCCGTCGCAGGACGACACCGGATGTCAACCAGATGTCGCAAGGGGTTGCTGACAAATCGCGGACAAACGGCCTGCGGAGGCTTCCGACCGGCTCGCCGTACTTGCCCTGACCTGCGCTTTCGCGTCCGGTCTGTCGTGTCGGAGGGGGGATCGCCCCCTTGCGGACACGCGTCGAGCTGGGATGAATCCCCTGGTCAGGCGAGTGGCTGGCGGCTAGGTCAGCCAGGCCAGCGCGACCGGGTCCCACTCCCCCGATGTGGCCTCGCCGGTGAGGATCGGATCGGCGAAGTCGGCGATCGCTGCGATGGTCTCGCCGTAGTCGCCGGGGACATCGCCAGCGAGCCCGCTACGGCTCAGGAACCGGTCCCAGTCGGCCTGTCTCGAAATGGCAAGCGTGATGAGCACCGATCGCAGTGTGCTCAGGTTCGATTGACGGTGGGCTCCGGTGGCACGGAAGGCATCACCGAGTTCGGCCGCACCCACGCGATAGCGCCTCGTGAGGACGAACACGTCGGCGAAGTCGCGTTCTCTTGTCGTTGCGTCACCCCGGTCGACCATCGTGACGATCTTCTCGGCGAGCACCGTCGCCAGGGGATAGCCGACAACGGTGAATGGCTCGGCGAGAAGCGCTGGGTAGGTGACCTCGACGGGCGCGGGGGTCACGGGATCGCCGACGTTGACATCGATCCGGAGCGGATGACGAGCGCGAGCGACGCTGGCCGGAACCACGATGCGTACCCCCGCGTAGAGGTCAGTCTCACGGATCGCCTCGGACCGAAGCTTGGCCGGGTCGAAGATGACACCATCGTCGACCGGCACGGCCAATACGTCCCGTACGAGCTGCGCGATGACATCGACATCGTTCGACACCTGGCGTGCGAGAAAGTCGACGTCGGCCGTTGGGCGGCGCTGGCCGAATGCGGCAAGAAGCATCCCGCCTTTGAGGACGAAGCGGCTTCTGTGGGCGGACACGGACAGGCGGTATAGGAACCGTTCGAGGATGTAGAGGACGAGCAGTTCGTCAGTCGGCCGGCCTTCCCGGCGAGCTCTGGCCTGGAGATCGCGGTAGGCGCGACCCGGGGTGTTGTCTCGGCTGGGCTGGCTCACGCTTGCAGGACCCGCATGACGCCCGCGAGCGGCCCCCAAACGCGCAGGGCGCGCGCTAACTCGGCGACTCGGCCAGGCTGCGGTCGATCGGCGAGGTACCGCCGGAGCGCGCCATTGGCCACGTCGGTGCCGAGGAGGTGACGGAGCCGGAACGAGTCGACGATCGTGCGCTCGCGGTCGCTTATCCAGAACCGCTCACCGTGCTCTTCGCGAAGCTCGATGCGGCCAAGGCCGAAGGTTGCCGCGCGGAACACGTGGACCCTTGTCGGTGGATGGGTGATCGTCGGCCGGTGTGACCCCTCGGGAACCGCGAGGTGGATCTGCGTGGGGATCTCGTCACTGAGATCCCAGTGCGAGAGCGCCGAGTTCAAACAAATCATTCCGTTCGAAGCGCGAGCGCAGACGGCGACAAAGTCAGCGTGGCCCGTCCCTGCTGACTCGGCCAGCTGAAACAGGCCACGCGATAACTCAAGGAGCTCACCGCCATCTCGGAGGTGGTACAGATCACGCCAGGACACACCGGCTGTAATGGCATCCTTCGATCGGAAGACCGGACCGAGTCGCCGCAGCCGGTCCAGTGCGTCTGCGAGGGGCATGTATGAAACTCTACAGAGATAGCAGCCACCTCGGGTGGATTTCATACCAACGCCTCGGCGAGCGTGAGGTACCTCACTCGGCGAGCCGGTCGAGGATCTCCTTGTCGCGGTCGACATGCGACCGAAGCACCGCCATGAACTCCTTGTCGTCCTTCACGCGGTCGACCTCGGCCTGCAGCGCGTCGAGGATGAGCGCGTTGACGCTCACTCCACGGGCTCGTGCCACGACCTCGGCCGTATCCGCGAGCTCCTGGGGGATTCGGACCGTCGTCGGCTTGCGCGTCATGACGTCATGATAGCACCGCCCGAGGTCGAAGTTCAACGCTCATCACGGGCCGCCTTCCGCCACGGCGCGCCGGGCGCGTCCAAAGTGTCCAACAGCATCCCGACGTATGCATCTGCGCATCGCGCTACGAGTCGGGCATGGCGAGACGTGAGGCCGGCCGTCTTCATCGGTCGTCCATGACCGTCTCCATAGAGGTTGCGGAATTCGTCGATCTTGTTGGCGATGTTCCCGAGGCTGCCGAGCGCGGCGACCAAGACATCGGCGCCCTTGGCGTCTGGCGCGACGGTCTTCGGATGGAGCTTCAGCTCTCGCTGAACCATGCCGACGAGGCCAGAGAACTTCTCCCGGCCGGTGACCTCAACCTCGACCACGGCCAGAACGTGCTTGGCGGCGCTCTCGATCGCGTCCTTCGCCGCGCTGATCGCCTGCTCCGGCCTCTCCTCGACGGCGTCCCACATCCGTCGGAGATGACCGGGGATCGCCGACTCGTCGGGGAGCCCTCGAACCGACTCCTGAGTCAGCACCTCCCAACGCGGTCTGATCCCGTTGTTCTCGTCGAACGCAAACCCGTCTCGCCGGAGAAGCGCCTCGATGCGCTCACGATTGTTGGCGATGGCGTCGCCGTAGCTCTCGGTGTCCTCTCGCAGGCGCATCTGGTCGAGAACCGCCTCGACAATCCGCAGCATGCGGTGGACCTCATCCCAGTCGGTCCAGTCGGTGTGGACATAGAACTGTTCGACGTAGGTCCGCCGCTCCCCGGTGACCCGTGGATCGTGGTTCGAGTCGGCGACGAAGCCTTCCGACCGGAAAAGGTCGCCGATAGCACCCAGCGTCCACCCAACCAGCTCCTCGCGGACCGCCAGTCGGATGCGCGTGGACAACAGGTCGGTCTTCATGCCTTCAAGTTAGGTCGCTGTGCTCCCCACCTCGCCGGTATACCCCTACGCCAGATCCATCTCCCTCCGACAAGCCGCGACAGCTTCGTCGCACGGAAGGCTCCGCAGAGATCCCCTGTGGGTCACCGCCATGGAGCTGGATGCACGAGCCATCGTGGGGGGAAAGCACCGTGCTTCTGAGCGCGCTGGACGAGGTGGGCGCTGCGAACTACAGCGT
>JBPCMH010000232.1:0-5479 GCA_051002495.1 Acidimicrobiales bacterium | reverse complement strand
GGCCGCACAGGGGCAGCTCGAACAGCTCCGCGAAGCCCGAGACCGCATGCTCGAGACGCTGAAGTCGGCGCGCCGGTCGGTCGACGAGATCACGCTCCGCTTCGACGGTGCGGACTCTGCCGCTGGTGTGGGTCGCTCGCGGTCCGACGAAGCCCCGGCCGAGCCGGATCCCCAGGCCGATGATCGAGCCGCCGGTTCCGCGGAGCCGACGGTAAGCACGAAGGCCGAGTCCCCCTCGCTGCCTTCCCTCCCCGAGGCGCACGACGTCGGCAACGAAGGCGTGCGCATCATCGGCACCCGTCCAGGCGGCGAGCAGACCCGCCCGGCCAACACGCCGGTCGCCGAACGGCGTCCGCAGTCAGAGGCGCAGAACGAACCGAAACGCCCCGCGGCCGAGGCCACGTCGTCGCCTCCCGAAGGTCGTGAGGCAGGCGGGTCTCGGGCCGAGCCTCGCAAGGGCGAGCGCCGTTCGTCCGCCCTGCGGATCTTGCGCCGCGGCCGTGGGGCCGAGAGCGATGCGCCGACGCCGACGGAGCCGACGCCCGCGGTTGACCTGCCCGTCGTCGATCAACGACCAGGCGAAGGGGTCCGCATCCTGGCCAGCACTGCCTCCGACGTTGACGCCGCGACCAAGGCCGACGAGGCAGTTGAACGCGCGGCCACCCACGCCGGGGCCGATGAGGCCCCTGTTGAGGTCCCGGAGGTCCCGGAGGTCCCGGAGGGTGACGAGGGACCGGCAGATGCCGAGGTCGGCGATCCGTTCGATCTGACCGCAATCGATGCAGTCGAGCTACCGGCCGTCGGCGATGATGACGGCGTCGACGCGCCGGTTGTCGACGATATTTTTGCGCGCATCCGTGCCGAGCGCGAAGCGACCACGGCCGCCGCCCGCGAGGTGCTCGCTTCCAACGGTGGCGGCAAGCCGGATGGCGAACCGGGAGCCACGGCGAGCGCGACCGGCGCAGACGCGGCTGGCGGCGAACCACACGACACCGGACCGAACCCGGGTGTGGCAGGGGAGTCCCCCGCGGAGCATTCGCCGGACGGGGTAGACGCCAGCGCGGCGCGCGCGGACCAGGCTGACGAGGCGCTTCTGGAACAACGCGATCGGGCGGTGGCCGAGGTCGAGGAAAGCCTCGTGCGCCGCCTGAAGCGAGCGTTGCAAGACGAGCAGAACGCCACGCTGGATCGGCTTCGGACTCACCGAGGTGCTTTGAGCGCGGAAGCACTGCTGGGCGATGTTGCCGAGCAGGCTTCCCCGTATAGAGAGGTGGCCGCCGGTCATCTCGAGCCGATTGCCCGGTCTGGCGCGGCGGCATCGCCGATGGGGACCGCCTCGGTGGCCGTCGACGATCTTGCCGCCCAGTTGGCCGAAGATTTGGCTGGCGCGCTGCGTCAGCGGCTCGAGCGTGCGGTGGAGCGCGCCGTGCAGGAAGAGCTCGAGTTGGCTGGCGTCGCCGAGCGCATCAATTCCGTTTACCGCGAGTCAAAAACTCAACGGATAGAGCCGATGGCTGCGCACTACGTCAGCGCGGCCTACAACCGTGGCATCTTCCTCGCGACGCCGGAAGGGGTGGCGCTGCGATGGGTCTTCGACGACGACGGACCGTGCCCCGACTGTGACGACAACGTTGTTGGGGGCCCGACCCCGCGGGGCGAGGCCTACCCGACGGGGCAGCTGCTGCCGCCGGCTCACGTGGGCTGTCGGTGCCTCTTGGCGTCAATAACGACCTAGAGTCACCGCTATGCGCCGAGCCGAACCGGAAGACGCTTCTCCCCGCCGTTCCCGCCGCCCGGGCCGCGGCCGATCGTGGTTGCTGATCGCCGGGGCCGTCGTGTTCGTGGTGCTGACCTCGCTCCAAGCGATCGCCACCTTCTACACCGACTACCTGTGGTTTGGCACGCTCGGGCTGAGCAGCGTCTGGCGCGGTCTCATCAGCGTGAAGGTCGGCCTGGCGGTCGTGTTCTCGCTGGTGTTCTTCGCGTTGATGCTGATCAACCTGATCATCGCCGACCGCCTGGCTCCACGATTCCGACCGATGGGGCCGGAAGACGAGATCGTGGCTCGGTACCAGGAGACCGTCGGGACCCACGCCAATAAGGTGAGGCTTGGTGTGGCCGCGCTGTTCGCGCTCATCGCCGGCAGCGGCGTTTCCGGCCAATGGCAGAACTGGCTGCTGTATCGCAACGCGGTTGATTTCGGCACCAAGGATCCTCAGTTCGGCAGGGATGTCGGCTTCTTCATCTTCAGCTTGCCTTTCATCACCTACGTCATCGACTGGCTGTTCGTCGCGCTCGTCCTTGTGCTGTTGATGTCGGCTGTGGCCCACTACTTCAACGGCGGCATCCGGGTGCAGGCAGCTGGCCAGCGAGCCACCCCCCAGGTCAAGGCCCACCTGTCGGTGTTGCTTGGGCTCTTGGCTCTGGTCAAGGCGGCCGACTACTGGTATCGGCGCTTCGAGTTGGTGTACTCCGATCGCGGTCCCGTCAGCGGCGCCAGCTACACCGACGTCAAGGCGCAGTTGCCCGCGCTCAACCTGCTGGTGGTCATCTCGCTCGCCGCGGTTCTGCTTTTCGTCGCCAACATCTGGATGCGGGGCTGGGTATTGCCGGTCATTGCGGTAGCCACTTGGGGTCTCGTCGCGGTGCTGGTGGGGGCGATCTATCCCGCCTTCGTCCAGAAGTTCCAGGTGGAGCCGGACGAAGCATCCAAGGAGCGTCCCTACATCGAGCGCAACATCTCGGCCACGCGCGCCGCGCTCCGGCTCGACAACGTGACCGAACGGAACTTCGACTACAGCACTGACCTGACCTCGGCCGACCTGCAGGCCAACCAAGAGACCATCAAGAACATCCGTCTCTGGGACCCGCCGGTCCTGAAAGACACCTACAAGCGGCTGCAGGAACTGCGCGACTTCTTCCGGTTCAACGACGTCGACGTCGACCGCTACGAGATCAACGGTGAGCTCACCCAGGTCGTGCTTTCCGCCCGTGACCTCGACCCAGGCGGGCTGCCATCGCAGCGCCAGTCGTGGATCAACAAGCATCTCCAGTTCACCCACGGCTACGGGGCGGTGCTGTCGCCAGCCAACGCCGTCACCCGCGAGGGCCAGCCCGACTTCCTCGTGAGCAACGTGCCGCCTGAGTCGTTGCCTGGCGCGCCCACGATCAGTCAGCCGGAGCTCTACTTCGGTGAGAACCTCGGCGGTTATGCCGTCGTCAACACCGATCAGGGCGAGATCGACTACATCACCAGCGAGGGCACTGACCGCACCAGCAAGTATCAGGGCGACGGTGGCATCGTCCTCGACTCGCCCATGCGCCGCGCCGCCATGGCGCTCCGCCTCCGCGAGATCAACCTGCTGATCTCCGGGTCGATCAACGACGACTCCAAGGCCATCTTCCGGCGGGACGTGAAAGAGCGAGCCAAGACCGCGGCGCCGTTCCTGCACTATGACAACGACCCGTACCCCGTCGTGGTCGAGGGTCGGGTCAAGTGGGTGCTCGACGCGTATACCACGACCGCCCAGTACCCCTATGCGGAGCGGGCCGAAAGCCGGAGCGTCCCGCGTGGAGATCTCAGGGGCGCTGGGTGCAACTACATCCGCAACTCGTTGAAGGTCGTCATCGACGCCTACGACGGCTCTTCGATCTTCTACGTCGTCGACGACAAGGACCCGCTCGTCAAGGCTTACGCCAAGGCGTTCCCGAAGCTCTTCACCTCCGGTGATGAGGTGCCGGATGAGTTGCGCAAGCATTTCCGGTATCCGGAGGACCTGTTCCGCATTCAGACCACCGCGTTCGCGAACTATCACATCAGCAGCGCCTCCGACTTCTACTCCAAGTCGGACGCGTGGGACGTTGCGCAGGACCCGGGCTCCGGCAAGGTGAAGTCGGGCATCCCCGATGCCTCCGCCACGACGACGCCCAGCCAGCCGGGGGTGGCAACTCCGCTGCTGGCCACGCCCCGCGAGGCCAAGATGGATCCGTACTACCTGCTGATGCGGTTGCCCGAGGCGGACAAGGAGGAGTTCCTGATCCTGCAGCCGTTCGTGCCGTTCTCGCGCAACGACAGCCGCAAGGAACTCACCGCCTTTATGGTGGCCAAGAGCGATCCCGATAACTACGGCGATCTCGAAGTGTTCGTCATGCCCCGAGATCAGCAGATCGACGGTCCGGCCATCATCGCGTCGCGGATCCAGCAGTCTCCGGACATCTCCGAACAGATCACCCTGCTCAGCCAGTCGGGCTCCGAGGTGCTCCTCGGCAACCTGCTCGTCATCCCGATTGGCGACTCGTTGATCCACGTGCAGCCGATGTATGTGCAGGCCAAGAGCACGCCGGTGCCGGAGTTCAAGTTCGCCATCGTGGTCTACGGCGACCAGGTCATCATGCGGCCCACGCTCAAGGAGGCGCTGACCGCCATCTTCGGCGACGCACCAGAGACTCTTGAAGAGGGATTCGGTGGCGCGCCGCCACCCGACACAACCGTGCCTCCACCCGATGGTGGCGTGGTCGTGTCGGCCACGGTCCTGGAGTTGCTCGACCAGGCCACGGCCGCGTTCGAGGCGGCCAACAAGGCGCTAGTTGACGGCGACCTCGGGCTCTACCAGCGCAAGTTCCGTGAGGCTCAGGATCTGGTGGCTCGGGCCCGAGCGGCCGGGCGGGCTACGTCGTCACCGACGACGACCGCGCCGCCGCCAAGCGACGCCTGACGCGCGCGCCCCGCTGGGCAATCAGCGGGCGTCGAGCACGGTGATGCAGCCCGGCCCGTCGCCCGTGGCGTCAGCCATCCGATGCAGCACGGCGCGGTCGGGCTGGATCCGGCACCCGTCCGGGTCGACGGTGGCGTTGCCGTCGACGATCAAGCAGTACTCGGGGCGGGCCGCCACCGGCGACCACATCATCGTGACCCGAGGACGGGCAGTTGCGTTCGCCGTGGTCGTGCGTCCGATCCGGACGACGAGTGCGCCGTCGTCGGTCAACGCCACCGCCGTCGAGACGAGGTGCGGCGCTCCGTCGTCCCCGGTGGTGATGAGGAACGCGACCGGTCCGTACTCGGCAACTCGTTCGGCCAACTCCTGCAGTTCGACGGCAATGCTCATGAGCGGATCGTACGGTTTCCACCACCGTGCCGTCCGAAGTGATTCGGCAAGCGGGAGACCTATCGCTACAATGACGCTCACGCCGCGGGGTGGAGCAGTCTGGTAGCTCGTCGGGCTCATAACCCGAAGGTCGTAGGTTCAAATCCTACCCCCGCCACCATCGAAACAGGCAGGTCAGAGGCCCTTTCCGGAATCGGGGAGGGCCTCCTTGCTGCCCCCGGAACGCCCGCTTGTCACGGTTTTGTCACGGCGCGGCGAAATCGGCTTCCGGCAGAAATCCCGAAGGTCAACATCTGGCCCCGGTGACGTCGGCCGGCCGGCTCACGAAGAAGGCGACCGAGCGATCGGTGAGCTCCTCTGCGGTGTCATTGCGA
>JBPCMH010000231.1:0-5908 GCA_051002495.1 Acidimicrobiales bacterium | reverse complement strand
ATCTGCGCCAGGCCGAGGTGGCCGGGTCCGAGATCGTGATCAACGCGGTCTCGATCATGGGCGGGATCGACATCGTTGTGCCCGAGGGGATCGAGGTGGTCATGCAGGGCATATCGGTGATGGGCGGCCGCAACGTGCGTATCGCCGACGTCCCGATCCTGCCGGGATCGCCCATCGTTCGGGTCAGGGGCCTGGCCGTCATGGGTGGCATCAGTGTCCGCAGCAAGGGCCCTGTGCCCCCTCCCGGTGCCAAAGGGGTCGGGCGGCGCCACACCAAAGACGACGCCCGGCGAGACGCGCGGCAACTCGCCCGCCAGGCTCGCCATGACGCACTCGACACCGCGGGACGCGCGGTCGACGACGCCATGTCGAGGGTGGACCCATCGCGGCGGGGCCGCGATCGTCACGATGCGCCTCCGGCCCGCCAGGCGCGCCCCGGCCACTCCCGCCAGCCACCGCTGCCGGCCGGCGTGGATGCCCTCATGGGCACCGTGGCCGAGCAGTGGCGTGAGCTGCGTACTCGTGTGGCCCCTGAGGGCACGGTGACGATCATGTTCAGCGATATCGAAGGCTTCACGACCATCATGGAGAGGTTGGGCGACCATCAGGCTTCGGTATTACTGAAGGAGCACAACGACATCATTCGCGGCGCGGTCGAAAAGCACCGGGGCTTCGAGGTGAAGAACCAGGGCGATGGCTTCATGATGGCCTTCGACTCCGCCAGCCGGGCCTTGCGCTGCGCCATCGCCATCCAGCAGAAGTTGGCCGAGTTCAACGGCGACCGGTCCGGTGAGGTCATCGACGTCAGGATTGGCATGCATACCGGTGAAGCAATCCGCGACGCGGACGACTTCTTCGGCAACACCGTCAACGTCGCTGCCCGGGTAGCGGGCGAGGCATCCGGACAGGAGATCGTTGTGTCCGGCCTGCTCAAGGATTTGTGCGCCGCCTCGGGTGAGTTCACCTTTAGCGGCGGCGACGTGGTGGAGCTGCGGGGCCTCTCCCAACCGCAGGCAATTTGGTCGGTTCGCTGGGAGTGACAACCGTGGCCGTGATCCTGGCTGCGGGTGTGGGTTCGAGGTATGACGGCGCCACCCACAAGCTGCTCGCCCCGTTCCGCGATCGACCGTTGGTGGCGTGGGCCATCGAGGTCGCAGTGGAGTCGCAGATCGGCCCAGTGCTCGTGGTCGGGGGAGCAGTCGACCTTGCGGCTCACCTGCCCCCCGGGGTGCAGCTCGTCGAAAATGATCGCTGGGCCGAGGGGCAGGCAACATCGCTGGCGGCGGCGGTCGGGGCGGCCACCGAGACCGGCGCGGATGCCATCGTTGTGGGCCTCGGCGATCAACCGCTGCTGGAGCCTTCGGCCTGGCGTGCGGTCGCCGCGTCCGCATCACTGATTGCAGTCGCGACCTACGAGGGACGTCGGCGCAACCCCGTCCGGCTGGCAGCTGAGGTGTGGCCCCTGCTCGACCGCGAGGGAGACGAGGGCGCGAGAGGCCTCATGCGCCGGCGGCCAGAGCTGGTCGAGGAAGTAGCGTGCGTTGGGAACCCCGTCGATGTCGACACCGTGGAGGAACTGAACCAGTGGAGCTGACGAACGACTTCAAGGTGAGCGTGCCGATCGAAGAGGCGTGGCAGGTGCTCACCGACGTCGAGCGCATTGCCCCTTGCCTTCCCGGCGCACAACTGCAGGAGATCGAGGGGGATGAGTATCGGGGCATTGTGAAGGTGAAGGTCGGCCCGATCACGGCGCAGTACAAGGGTGCAGCCACGTTCCTGGAGCGCGATGACGCTGGTCATCGCGCCGTTCTCAAGGCTGAAGGCCGAGACACGCGGGGCCAAGGCAATGCCAGTGCCACCATCACCGCAACACTTGAGGCCGACGGTGATGCCACCGCGGTCAAGGTGGTGACCGACCTCACGGTGACCGGCAAGGTGGCTCAGTTCGGGCGCGGCGTCTTGGCCGATGTCTCGGCCAAACTGCTCACCCAGTTCGTCGAATGTCTTGAGGCTGACCTGTCCTCGACGGGCTCGACGGGCTCGACGGGCTCGACCGGCTCGACGGGCTCGACGGGCTCGACGGGCTCGACCGGCTCGACGGCTGGCACCGCCGAATCGGGTGACGACGCGGCCGACGCGGTTGACGTGAGCGTGGTTGGCAGCGCGCCCGTGGCAGGCTCGAACGGAGCGCGGGCGGACGAGGCCTCGCCCAACGGTGCTTCCCAGTCCGGCCCGCGGAAGATCGACAGCAAGGAACCTGAGCCGGTCGACCTCATCGCGCTGACCCCGTCGCAGCTCAAGCAGGCGGTGCCGATTGTTGCCGCGCTGGTGTTGTTGCTGGTGTTGCTGCTTCGTCGCCGCAAGAGGTGAGCGACGACCACGCCGCGGTCACCGCCCTCCTCGGGCGATCCCCGCAGGGCGCGTTCGAGGTTGTCGTACGTGATGCGCAAGGAGTACCGGTAGTGATCCGCAACGCGCCGCTCCTCGATGACGGCACGCCGATGCCCACCCGTTACTGGTTGGTGGGCACGACCGCCCGCGAGCAGGTCTCTCGGCTGGAGGCGGCCGGCGGTGTTCGGAGGGCCGATGGCGAGATCCCTGCTGAGGAGATCGCGGCCGCCCACGCCGACTACGCCGCTGAGCGCGATGGCGCGCTGCCAACAGGCTGGGACGGACCTCGACCCTCAGCCGGTGTCGGCGGCACCCGTCGCGGGGTGAAGTGCCTTCATGCGCATTACGCCTGGTTTCTTGCCGGCGGGGATGATCCGGTCGGCCGGTGGGTGCAGGAACGCCTCGACGCCGGGGAGGGCGACGCCCCGTGAAGGTTGGCGCCATCGACTGCGGCACGAACTCCACTCGGTTGTTGATTCGTGAAGGCGATCGCATCGTTGAGCGGCTGATGACGATCACCCGGCTCGGCGCGGGCGTCGATCGCACGAGGCGCTTGGCGCCCGATGCGATTGCACGAACGATCGACGTGTTGAGCGACTATCGCATCACCTTGGACGAACATGGCGTCGAGCGTGTCCGTATGACTGCGACGTCGGCGGCCCGCGACGCAGCCAACCGCGAAGAGTTCTTCGATCAGGCCGAGCGCGCCGTTGGGGCCCGGCCAGAACTGTTGTCGGGTGAGGCCGAGGCTGCCCTGTCCTTTCAGGGAGCGGCCAGCGAGCTCGACGCCGGGCGTGGCCCGTTTTTAGTGGTCGACATCGGAGGCGGCTCGACCGAGTTCATCGTTGGCACGACCGAGCCTGAAGGCTCAATCTCTCTCGATATCGGCTGTGTGCGCATCACCGAGAAGTACCTGGGGTCAGACCCACCGCATCCAGGGGAGCTCAGCGATGCCATCAGCGTCGTGCGCGCCCATCTCGATGACGTTTTGCGGGAGGTGCCGATCGTGACCGAGGCCAAGACATTGGTCGGCTTGGCCGGTTCGGTGACGACCGTCGCCGCGGTTGAGATCGGGCTCGCCACCTACGACCGCGACCGTATCCATCACTTCCGCCTTACCAAGGCCGCGGTCGAGGATGTGTTCCGCACGCTGGCCACCGAATCGCTCGCGGATCGCATCCACAACCCAGGCTTGGAGCGGGAGCGCGCCGACGTGATCGTCGGCGGGGCGCTGATCCTGGCCGCGGTGATGCGGCACTTCGCCTTCGATGAGTGCCTGGTGTCGGAAGCCGACATCCTCGATGGGCTGGCGATGTCGCTCCAAGCCTGAGGTGGTCAGGCTGCGGTCGTGGTCGAGACCACCGATGCGATCGCGATGAAGTGGCATACGACTGCAACCACGACGAACGTGTGCCACACCTCGTGGTTGCCGAACACCTGAGGGAATGGGTCGGGCCATTTGGTGGCGAGCGTGATCGCCCCCAACGTGAACAGCACGCCACCGGCCACGATGAGAACGAGTTCGGCCACGGTCATTCCCCGGATCAGCTGCGGCAGTGCGATCACGACACCCCAACCCAAGACGATGTAGAGCGCGCCCCGGGCCACGCTGGCCCATCGCCTGTTTGTCCACGCGAGAACGGCGCCAATGGCGGCACCAACCCACGCCGAGATCAGCATGACGGCGGACACCCATCCTTCGAGAACCACCAAGCAGACCGGCGTGTAGCTGCCCGCGACCATGACGAAGATCGTCGAGTGATCGAGTCGGCGCATTCGGCTCCGCCACGTCGGCGACCAACGGCCGCGGTGGTAGAAGCCGCTGACGCCGAACAGCGCTACGAGGCCGACGGCGTAGACCGCGGCGCCGACTCTGGCTCGGGTGGAGTCGGCAAGGAGGATGACCGTGATCCCGGTGGGAATGGCCAGAAAGAAGCAGAAGACGTGGAGCCAGCCACGCAGCTTCGGCGGCACCGCACCGGTCTTGTCGAGGATCGGGTTCCTGGTCTTGGCTCGGGACATCGCTCTACCAAGGTAGGGCTGCGGGCCGGTAGATGTTGGGCGAATGGGTGTGGCGATGGTCACTGCATGGCCGACACGATGAGATCGGCCAGCAGGTCGTTGGTGTCGACGGTCACCCCGCGCCGGTCGAACCAGCGGCACACGGTGAGAACATCGTGTTCGAGGAGCGCGATCGTCTCGGTATCGGCCGCGCCGATCTGCGCCTGGGGTAGATCGATGACATACACCGTGTCCTCCCAGATCAACACGTTGTACGGGGACAGATCGCCATGGACAACGCCGAGATCGGCCATCCCGCGCATGAGCTCGACCATCTGTTCGAACCAGCCAGCGGCTTGGGCGCGCGACGGCCGAGAATCGATCAACCGAAGCGCGGCCTGCTCGTCGTCGCCGAGGAACTCCATCATCAACTCTTGGCCAAGCAGTTGTACGGGGTAGGGCACGGAGACATCGGCGCTCCACAGCATCGACAGCATGGCGAACTCCTCGGCAGCCCATTGACGTCGGCTTCCTTCCCCGTCTTGAGAAGTCCCAACTCGTGCTGGCGGGCGGCGTCTTCGGTGATCACCCAGGACGGAACCGGCTGGGGTCCGGGCGTGGCCGCGGTGTAGGTGGTCGCTTCAGGGTCAGGTTCGTCGTCGTCCCACTTGATTCGGACCGGCTTCTGCCAGGCGTGGAAGTCGTCTCCGGGCAGGAAGAGGTCGTGGTCGTCTTCGCTGCCGGTGGGCGGACTGTCGGTCGGGGAAGACGGGGGAGATGCGTCGGGCTGGTCGGGGTGGTGCTCGGACAAGGAGACCTCGCTGATCGTTCGTGGGAACGGCCAACGGGCCAACGCGGCTGCCGCCGATCAGGCGTGAGCGAGCGTGGGGGTTGGCCGCACAGTGCGGGCTGCATCGAACACGGACATCACCTCTTCCACGCTCAGGCCGGATGGGCTTCCGGCGATCACAACCACTGTCGCGCCAGTACGCGGGGGGAGCAAGCGAGTTTCAGGGTCAGCGAGGTTGACTGTGGCTGGTCGGGCGCCTCACGACGCTGGCGGGCCGACTGGTGGCATTGCCTGACAGACTTCGCCCATGCGCACCGTGCAACTGGACTTTGCTGACCCATCGTTTCCGGCGTCGCTCGTTGAGGTCGACCCACCCGCCCTTCCGGCCGACGACTGGGCCCGGGTGGAGATCACCTGTGGTGGGGTCTGCGGTAGTGATCTGCATTTGTTCAAGCCGACGACGGGGCCGACGCCGATCCTGGGGTCGTATGTGGCCCTGCCGATGCAGTTGGGTCATGAGATCGCCGGTCGGGTACTGGAGACCGGTCCGGCGTGCGCGGTTCCCGAGGGGACGTTGGTCGCGGTCGACCCCGTGATCGGTTGCGCCGCGAGGGGGATTGTTCCGTTATGCGCGAAGTGTGCGTCGGGAGCGGCGTCGGCGTGTGCCCACTTCGGCTCTGGGGTGCGCACGCCGGGTATGGGGTTGGGCTTCACCCAAGGCTTGGG
>JBPCMH010000230.1:0-4092 GCA_051002495.1 Acidimicrobiales bacterium | reverse complement strand
GTTGGCTGACTGGGGCATCACCTACCGAGATGCCGGCACAGATGAGCATATGCTCAACGTCATGTGCCGCCCGGTGGGACTCGGGGAGCTTGTCGAAGAAGACGGAGAACCGATCGTGCGCGATGCGACGGAGCCCGTGGGGAATCTGCCCTTACAGGACTGTGACTACACGTTAGTTCTGAACGAGACCTTGTTCCGGCTCGACGAGGAGCAGGGATGGCTGATCGAGGAGATGTCCGATGACGCATGAAGAAGACGGGCACGATCCTGACACCAAGAGCGAGTCGCCGCAAGACGCCACCTTCACCTTCATCGAAGATACCCGTCTTCCGGCGCCCGAGAACCGACCCGCATTCAAAAAGCACCAAAACCCGCCGCCCCACCCGGACACTGTCCGGTCATATCTCGCTGGTGGTGTCATGGTGATCCTCGCGATAGTCACCATCGTCGGCGTCCTCGTGTGGTGGCTGCAGCCAGAAAGAGACATGCGCGACTACCTGCTCTTGATCACCCCGATCGTTTCGCTAGCTGGTGCCATTGTGGGCTTCTACTTCGGTCAGCAGCAGTCGGACTGACGCCGAGGTCGGATTGCTCGATAGGGGCTCGCAGGCTTGCTCACTGAGGATAATTTTCGAGTACGAGCGGTGTGCAGGTTCCCGTGCCCAGGAAAGTGTCCGGAACGCTTCCATCAACGGTTTTCCGGACGGTAGTCCACGGCCCAGCTCGTTCCGGGTCAGGATCCCGTCGTCACCGATCTGGGGACCCGGGGGAGCATCAGTTGGGAGTCGGTCTGAGACATCCCGGGAGGTCTCAGTGTCATCCTCGCGGCGGACCATAACTTCCGGTTTTTTGGGGGGCGGGCGACCTCCGGTTGTTCTGTTCGGTGACGATCTTTTCGAACCGGCGGTGTGACCCTCGACGATCAGTGGGCTGGCGTGATTTGTGGTCGCTAAGTGGCGGTTCTGACGTGTTGGTCGAGAATCGCCGTTGGGGCACGGTTGGGGCTTGCCTTCGGTGGCTTGTCACCGATGTCGGAGTATGGCGGCATTGCGTACTCGAGGAGAACGCCCACAGCGCCACCCTGAGTGGATCCGCTCGACCGAGACATCCCGGCCATGCCTGCCGCGGCGCCGGTACCGATCGCGGGCAGCATGGCGACCGTGCACGCGAGGGTGCCCGCAACGCCGAGCAGTCCGTCGGACCAGCGCGCAAGTCGATGTCAGCTGGTGAGGTTTGGACCCATCTGGCGTGGAACCTCCCGTGGTTGGTTCCACGCGAGTGCGGCGGTGGAGTGGGTCGAATGCTACGGCCCTGTCGCGGGGGCAAGGTCAACGTTCATTCATCGGTCCCGGTCTACGCTGTTGTATCCGTCGGGTCGGTGGTCGGTGCGGTGGCAGCGTGTCTGTCGGTGTGGCGGTGTCGCCGGGCGAGAAGGAGGCCGCCGACGGTGAGGACGGCGAGGGTAGTGACGGAGAGGACGAACGGCCATGATCCGGGCGTGACGGCGTAGGTGCCTAGTGCCACGAAGGAGATCGTGCCCGGAACGATACCCACAGCGGTGCCGATGGCGTAGTCCCGGGTGCGGACCGAGGTCAGTCCAGCTGCGTAGTTGATCGCGGTGAACGGCAGCACTGGGACCAACCTGATCACGATGACCGCGAGGATCCCGTGTCCGCGCAGCAGGGTATCGACGCGAGTGATTCTGGCTGCGGTGAGTCGCTCGACGGCGTCGCGTCCCAGTCTTCTACTCAAGGCGAACGCCGCGGCAGCGCCGAGGAGTGCCGCGAGCAGGACCACGGCGGTTCCCCATACCAGACCGAACAGCACGCCGGCCAGGGCGGCGAAGACGTTTTTGGGCAGCGGGAGCAGTGTCAGCAGGGCGTACAGCAGCACGAAGAATGCGGGCGCGGCCGGACCTGCTCGGGCCAGGCGTGCGCGCAGCTGCGGCACGTCAGGCGGGCCCACCACAGCAGTGGTCACGATCGCGACGGCGAGGATGCCAAGAAGTGCGACCAGGCGAACCCACGCCGCACGGTCCGATGGGCTCTGCTGGTCGGCGTCGCGGGAGTGAGCGTGATGTTCGCGCGCCGGCTCTGAGGAGGGGCGTGGCTGGCTCACCGCGGAGGCCAGGTGAAGGTGGACCGCCGGTAGGGATCCGGGATGTGGCCGACGCTGCCGATCGCGTCGAACAGCAGGGAGGGGCGCGCGCCGATCGAGTTGATGAAGATGGCGGTGACCGAGGCGGCCATCGCGATCATCGCCCATACCGGATAGACCAGACCCGTGGTGGCGAGCGGGATGCCGATGCCGTTGAAGGTGAACGCCAGGGCGACGTTGTGGCGGGTGCGCCGGTAGGCCGATCGAGACAGGTCTCGGGCGGCCAGGACGGCACCGAGGTCGTCGCGGACGATGATGACGTCGGCGGACTCCACGGCGATGTCAGTGCCACTGCCCATCGCCACCCCCACGTCGGCCTGCATCAGGGCCGGCGCGTCGTTGATGCCGTCACCGACCATAGCCACCCGGGCCCCGCCGGTCTGGGACTCTCGCACGATCGCGGCCTTGCCCTCGGGGAGCACACCGGCCCGGACATCCTCGATGCCCAATTGGGCGGCGATCAGCGCGGCGGCGCGGGGGTTGTCGCCAGTGACCAGGACCGGGACCAGTCCCGCCGCCCGCAGTTGCGCGACGGCCTCGACGGCATCGGCGCGGAGCTGGTCACCCAAGGCGATCACACCCAGTGGGGCCCGGTCTGCCGCCACGGCGATCACGGTGTGCCCGGCCTCCTCCAGCCGCCCGACGGCCTCGACCAGCGGTGTCAGGTCGACGCCGCGGTCGGTGAGAAGTTGGGGTCGGCCGACCAGGATGTCCCGTCCCTCGATCCGCGCGGTGACGCCGAACCCGGTCACGGAGGTGAACTCCTCGGCTGCCGGGATGCTCAGTTCGGGGGTCTGCGCGGAAGTGACGATGGCGCGGGCCAGTGGGTGTTCGGAGAGCGACTCGGCCGCGGCCGCGAGGCGAAGCAGCTCTTCTCCATCCTCGAGGGCATAGATCCCGCGCACGGCGGGACGACCTTCCGTCAGTGTCCCGGTCTTGTCCAGCAGGACGGTTGACACCTGGCCGAAGGTCTGGAACGCCTCCCCGGTGCGCATGATGATGCCGTGGTCGGCGGCCTCCCCCGCGGCACGGACGATGGCCAGCGGTGCGGCGATCCCAACCGCGCACGGGTAGCCCATCACCAGTACTCCCAGTGCCGCGAACACGCCCCGACGTACATCAGGCTCCCCGTCCAGCACCCAGCTGCCGACCAGCCATCCGAGCAGCGCGAGGACCGCGACAACGAGCACGGTGGGTGTGTAGACACGCAGAACCCGGTCCACAAGGTGCAGGATGCCTGGCTTGAGGGCACGAGCATCCTCGACGTGACGCACCACCTGGGCCAGGAAACTCTGGGTGCCGACCCGGGTCACGACGACAAGCAAACTTCCGGCACCGTTGATCGACCCGCCGATGACCTCGCCGCCGGGCCCGAGCTCGACCGGCACCGGTTCGCCGGTGACCAGGGAGACATCCCCGACCGAGTAACCCTGACGAACCTGTCCGTCGACCGGGATACGCTCCCCAGGCCGGACCCGCACCATGTCGCCGGCAACGACCTTCCCCATTGCGACGTCGCTCTCGACACCTGCTCGCACCACGCGTGCGGTGGCGGGCTGGAGATCGAGGAGTTTCTTCACCGACTGGCTGGAGCGGGTCTTGACCAGCAGTGAGAGCCATTCGGAGAAGATGTGGTAGTTCGCGACCAACACCGTGACCGCGAAGAACGACGCGGTCGGATAGTCCGAGAACACTCCTGCCAGACCGACCAGGCCCCCGGCGATGCCGGCGAACGCACCAACTTCGAGCAGCACATGCTGATTGAGGATGCCCCGTCGAGCAGCCTGGTAGGCCATCCGCAAGATGTGCGGGGCCACAGCGAAGACCACCACCAGCGCCAGCACGCCGGTCAGCCACGCCGCTGCCCCATCACCGACCAGCCCAACGACTCGGCCGGTGTACAGCAGTGCCGCAGGTGTCAGGACACCCAAGGCC
>JBPCMH010000229.1:0-2501 GCA_051002495.1 Acidimicrobiales bacterium | reverse complement strand
GGTCCGACGTCGCGCGAGGTACACCGCGGCCCGCACCTCGTGGACCGACGCGTCATCTGGAGCCGCCTGCGTCGCCCATTCGACGAGTTGGCAGGCCACGCGATGATCGCCAGCCGCTGAGAGCTCGGCGGCGCGGTCGGCCAAGGCTTGCGATCCACCCGCCAACGCAGCGATCTCGGCGGCAAGGAGTGCATCGGGAGCTGGCTTGAGCCGGGCCGGGTTGCCGTCGTACCAACCGCCATACAGCCGCCAGATGTTGCGCACGACGAACTCTGGCTCGTCGTAGACCGGCGCCAGATACGGCTTGGCCATCAGATCATCCGGGACGCGGACGGCATGAATCACATCGTCGAGGCGGGCCCCTTCGTTCATGAGCCGCAAGGTCTGGTCGACGAGCGTCTCAAGGGCTCGGGCCACGTCGTCCAGCACGGTCGCGATGCGCGCCTTGCCACCGATCGGCAGTCCGTGCGCGGGAATCAGCAACTCCGGTTCGAGCGCGGCCATGTCGCGGAGCGCCTTGGCCCACTCGGCTGGATAACGCTGCACCTTCTGGGGGTTGCCGGCGTTGGGGAACACCCATGTCAGGAAATCGCCGGCGATGATCGTCTTGGTGTCGGGTAGCCATCCCCAGAGGTGGTCGTCGGTCTCACCCAGGCTGTGGCGAAGGTCAACGGAGAGGTCGCCAACCCGGATCGTTGATGCGGTGCCGACGACGGTGTCGGGCCGAACCCAGTCCGAAAACCACTCGGGGGTGCTCATCCCGAGACGGGTGCGCCCGAACTGACGGTGGTTGATGACGCCGTTGTAGCCGTTGGTGAGGTCGTAGCGATCGAAGCGGGCGACCACGTTCTCGTGACCGATGACGCGGGGTCGAGGGGTTGCGTTGGCTTCGGCCTCAGCGATGAACACGGGGGCACCGCCGACGTGGTCGACGTGGCCGTGCGTGTAGACGAGCGCCGCAACCGCGTCGTCAGTCCAGGCCCGAAGGCTCTCCTGGACGCGGGGCCCGAACGCCGCCGCGCTGGTGTCGAACAGCACCAAACCCGCAGCCGTGCGAATCACGATCACGTGGCTGAACGCCTCGACCACGGCCAAATCGTCGGCCAGTTCGCTCAACTCGCCGGTGACCCGGTTGACGGGCCCATCGGCCACGCCCTCGTCGATGAACCGGGCGGACAGGGTCAGCAGGTCAGCGGTCATGCGCGCACGCTAACGCCAACCATCGATGATCAGCCCAGCAGCTTGGCCGGATTGCGCCCGTCGACATTGCCGATGAACGGGGGGTGTAGGTCGTAGCCCACCAGCGACCGCAAGCGGGGAGAGAACCCCTCGACCACCTCACGCGGGCCGGAGGTAGCAGTCTCGATATCAGGACGCATCGGTCGCGACCCTAGCCAGCATCGGTACGCTCCCGGCGTGCCTTCCGACCCGGCCGCGCCCGCCCTGCTCCCTCGTCCCCGCTCGATGAGCCTGACCGGTCAAACGGTCGGGGATCAGGCACCGACAACCACGATTGGTGCTGCGGGTCTGCGACCGGAGGGCTATCGCCTGACCATCTCGGATGAGGGTGTCTTCATCGACGCCGCCGATGAGGCCGGCGCCTTCTATGCGAGGGCGACGCTCGACCAACTGAGACGCACAGGCGATCAGGGTCGCGTTCCTGAGGGCCGAATCGAGGACTGGCCGACCATTCCAGTTCGCGGCGTGATGCTCGATGTGTCTCGGGACAAGGTGCCAACCATGGCGACGTTGACCGCGCTGATCGATCGACTCGCGTCGTGGAAGCTCAACCACCTACAGCTCTATATGGAGCACACCTTCGCTTACGCCGATCATGAGGAGGTCTGGCAGGCAGCCAGCCCGTTTACCGCGGATGAGATCCGCGAGCTCGATCGGTACTGCGCCGAGCGACACATGGAGCTGACCGCGAACCAGAACACCTTGGGGCACATGGAGCGGTGGTTGCGTCTCGACCGCTATCGATCGCTGGCGATCAGCCCGGACGGCTTCGAGATGTGGGGAAGAAGGTTCGATCCGATGACGGTCGACCCCGCGAACCCCGGGTCGCTGCGGCTGGCGCGGGAGTTGCTTGGCGAGCTCCTCCCAAACTTCTCCTCGACGCGTGTGCACGTCGGTCTTGATGAGCCATGGGAACTGCCGGACGAGAGGTTCGGCGACTACGCGGACTACATCGGCCTCCTCCGGGCGGCACCCGAGCTCGACGGCCGCGAGATGCTGATCTGGGGCGACATCGTTGCCAAGGAGCCAGCGTCGGTCGGTGGCCTTCCCGATGGCGTGACCATCTGCGAGTGGGGCTACGAAGCCGGACATCCCTTCGAGGCCCGTTGCGAAGTGCTGGCGGCATCGGGTCACCGGTTCTGGGTCTGCCCCGGCACCTCGTCGTGGAACTCGATCCTCGGTCGTATGACAAACGCCAAGGCCAACATCGAAGAGGCCGTCACCGCCGCGGTGGTCCATGGCGCCACCGGTCTGTTGGTCAC
>JBPCMH010000228.1:0-7705 GCA_051002495.1 Acidimicrobiales bacterium | reverse complement strand
GAGTGTAACCCGCGTCGTCGCTTCCCCCCTAGCCGGGAGGTCCTTGGCCACCCATTCGGCCTCGGGCGGGCACGGCGGAACCGACGACACCGGCCCTTCAGAACTGATCACGCCATCATGCAACTGCGACACGGCCGGATCAGACTGGCCTGAGTCGGTCGCCGCTGGTTCTGGCACGCCCTGTCTCATGAAGCCGTGACCGCCAGATGCGTTCAGCCGCTCGATGCCTTTGGCCGTACCGGCCAGCGGATAGTCGCCGATCGACTCCACCGTGCCAAGCCAGGCGCTGGCGCTGATCAACTCGCCGCCGGAACCGAAGGTGAACGACGCGACCCCGTCGATGATGCGCTTGCCGCCGATTCTCATGGAGACCTCGACCGGGAGCCCCCAGGAGGTGGCGTCGCCAGCCTTCACGTCGTACGCGACCTTGTCGGATCGTGCCTCGGCGAGGATGTCGCGAACCTTTCGCTCAGCCTGGGCCGCGGTCGGAAGGTCAGCCATGACCGGCGGCTCCTCGACCTCGCAGTCGTTGGCGAACTCGGCTCCGTCTGGCACGGCACAGCCGACTGCGGCAATCCCGCTATCGGCCCTTTCGTTGGACAGGTACCACCCACCGCCCGGCATCGATGACACTTCGAGGAATCGGTCGCCGTCAGTGAGAACGAACGTACCGCTCTCCTCGCGAACGTCGCCCGAAAGGCCGAGCGTCTTGGCCAACCGTCGGACATCAGCCACGGTGGCCCGTCCGCTGAGCTTGTAGGCCGGAGCCGTGCCCTTCATTTCGGCCAGATCGGGCCCGGCTTCGTAGACGACTCGGCGGCGAGGCGTGGTGAGGCTCTCCGCCGCCGCGTCGGCTGCCACCGCCTTGGACGATGCCGCGCTCACCTCGCCATCGGACCCGGCGCCGGATCGTGGAAGGGCGGCCAACCGACCGGACCCGACGGCCCCGCACGCTCCCGACGTGAGCACCAACACGGCCAACATCGACATTGCTCTCAATGCACGCATACCCATGTGACGGTCGCTCCCCCTTCGCGAGTTCCCGGCCTCGACAAATTTAGATCGAGAAGCGACCGGCCGCGGCTCGGAAAGATCCATCTCAGCTGAACAGCGCTTCGACGAACTCGTCCGGATCGAACTCAATCAGGTCGGCTGGGCCCTCCCCCAGGCCCACCAACTTGATGGGAATGCCGAGCTCACCCTGGATGGCCAATGCGATCCCGCCCTTGGCCGTGCCGTCGAGCTTGGTGAGCACGATGCCGGTGACCTGCACCGCCTCAGTGAACTGCTTGGCCTGCACCAAGCCGTTCTGTCCGGTGGTGGCGTCGATCACGAGGAGCACCTCGCTCACTTTGCCGGGATCTTTCTCTGCCACCCGCCTGACCTTCTTGAGCTCCTCCATGAGGTTGAGCTTGGTGTGAAGTCGGCCTGCGGTGTCGGCCAGCACCAGGTCGATGCTGTTGGCCGCCGCGCTCTGGACGGCGTCGAAGATGACCGAAGCCGGGTCGCCACCCTCGGCACCACGCACGATCTCCGCCCCAACACGATCGGCCCACAGCTGGAGCTGATCAGCCGCCGCGGCGCGGAAGGTGTCACCCGCGGCCATCACCACGGTGCGGCCGTCGGCGACCACCTGGCGCCCGATCTTGCCAATGGTGGTGGTCTTGCCGACGCCGTTGACGCCGACGAATAGCCACACGTTGGGCACGCCGGGCTCGATCATCAGCGTGCGGTCGCCCGCTCTCAGCATCTCCTTGAGGTCGGCCTTCAAGGCCTCGACCAGCTCCCCCGGAGTCTTGAGGCCGTCCGACCCCACCTTGGTACGCAGGTCATCGAGGATCCGGGTGGTGATCCCGACCCCAACGTCGGCCCGGATGAGAGCCTCCTCGATGTCGTCCCAGACCTGGTTGTCGATCGTGGTCCGCGACAGCACCGACCCCACGTAGCCCGACAGAAGGTCGCGAGCTTTCGAGAGCCGGTCGCGGAACTTGGGCTTCTCCGCGACCTCCGGCTCGAGCTCCGGCTCCGGCCCGACCTCCGGCTCGCGCTCAGGCTCGCGCTCAGGCTCGACCTCCGGCTCCGGCGTGCCTACCTCGGGCGGTGGGGCGGACAGGGACGCGGCCGGCGGGACGGGCACGGGCTCCGGCTCCGGCATGCGCGGCTCGGTAGGAAGGGGCGGCTCAAGTTCTCCGGCCCGAGGTCCGCGGCGGGCGCTCACGACCAGGAAACCGCCGGTGACGATCACCACAAGCGCGACGATGACGAAGATGGGCTCCATGGCGGCGAGCCTACCGATGCCCCAGAGCGCGCCCGGTCAGGAGCTCAACGCACCGCCATGGCGACGATGGGCTTGTTCAGCGGACCGAACTGGGCGGCCGCCCCGAGGAACGGAGCGTCGCCAAAGGCGAACAACCCGCCGTCAGACGCGGTGAGCAAGTAGCCAGCATTCGAGGGTGAACTCGCCATCGACACAATCGGGGCATTCAGGTTGATGGCGCCGGTGGACCCGTGGAAAGTGGCCGCACCAAAAGCGAACACGCCACCATCGGAAGCGATCAGCCAGTACCCCTTGCCGTTGGTCATCGCCGCCGCGGCCACGACCGGCTTGTTCAGCGCGATATTGCCGGTCGAACCCAGGAAGCGGGCGTCGCCAAAAGCAAACACACCACCGTCGGACGCGATCAGCCAGTAACCGTTGCCCGTCGGCGTCGCCGCCACCGCAACGATGGGCTTGTTGAGCTTGATTCCGCCCGTTGACCCAAAGAAGCCAGCGTCGCCGAAGGCAAACACACCGCCGTCGGCCGCCACTAGCCAGTAGCCGCGGTCGGAGGGCGTCGGCACGAAGCCAACGACCGGCGAGTTGAGTTTGATGTCACCGGTCGAGCCGAAGAAACGGGCTGACCCGAAGGCAAAGATGCCGCCGTCGCTGGCCGCCAACCAGTAGCCGGTGCCAGTGGTGGTGGTGCCCATAGCCACGATCGGCTTGTTCAGCGCGATGTCGCCGAGCGAGCCGTGGAAGCCAGCGGTGCCGAACGCGAACACGCCGCCGTCGGAGCCGATCTGCCAGTAGCCCTTGGGCGGCCCGCCCGCAGCCGACCTGTAGGTGAACACGCCACGATCGGAGGCGAAGACGGCGAACCTTGAGGTGAATGCCGGCTGGCCGAACGACCGCGACGACCCCGCGTTCTCGTTGGCCTGGGCGAACTCCGTGGCCGCGACCGGCGTGGCATTGGCCGCGGTCATCACCAGTTGCGACCCGTTGTCCCTCGCCGCGAAGAGCAGGTCGCCGGATGCCATGGCCGTGGTGTACGAAAAGCCTGTGCTTGATGCCTGGAGGTCATCGGTCGGCGACAACTTGGCCGAAACGGTCAGGTCAACGGCCGACAGCACGAACAAGTTGGCGCCGGTGGTGACGAACACGCGCCCGGCCGCATCGGACGGGATGCCAGCGCCAACGTTGGTCGCCAAGGCCGGGGCGGCCCGGCCCGCGAGTGTGGGCGATGTCAGATTTGCCTCGAGCACCATCGCGTCCCCCGCCGACTGGATCACCCGGTAGGCGTTCGTCGTGAACTCATCAGCCGGTGCCGGTGGCGATGCGAGCTGACGCGTGGCCGCCGCATACAGCGCGGGGGCAGGCATGGGCACCGCGCCGTTCGATGTCACGGGCACTGACGGGGTGTGCACCGAGGACCCACTGGCGATAACGCCGGCCGGGCCGGCGGTGATGCCATCGCCTGTGCTGTAGGTGCGGATCCAACCGTCGATGCCGCCAACCGCGATGTAGGGTGTCGCCCCGCCCACGTCGAGATAGACGAGCGTCGGACTGCTCAGGGTTGAGGCCAGGATCGACCCAGGCGACATCGTGGCTGGCGCAATCACCGCGCCGGGCGACGTGGCGTTGGTGATGGCCACTCGGAAGAGGCGGGTGTCGGCGCCCTTTGCCGCCAGGAACCACAGCACGCGCGTGCCGCCCGAGCCGGTGAGCAATGCGGATGTCTCGATGATGTAACCGTCAGAGCCAACCACCGGTGTCTGGCCAACCAACGTTCCAGAGGCTTCGTCGATTTGGGCGATCTCGATGCGGGCGCTGTCGTTGTGGACCGCGAACACCTGACCGAGCCCAGATGCCGACGAGGTCTCGACGAAGGAAACGCTGCCCGCGCCAGATCCGAAGGGCCACGCATGCTCAGAAACATCGACCCCACCGTCTGGGCCGACCCTGGTGCCCGACAGCAGGCGGTACAAGTGGATCCGGCCGTCGTCGGTCCCGACGATGACCCGCTGGTCGACGGGTTCGCCGGCGCTGACAACCGGTGAGGTGCGCACGCCAGACTTGGGCGCGGGCACGATCGGCTTTACCCATCGCTCGTCGACGGGCAGACCTCCTTCGAGGATCGGCTGATACCCGGATCGGCCGCCGTCGCCCCCGAAGCCGGGCCAGTGTGCGGCACCGGCCACGCCGGTGACGCTCAATACCAAGGCCGCGATGACGCCCGCGACCGCCACCCGCAGATGCTTGCTCATGCCCGCTCCTCCGTCGCCATTGCAGGCGACGATAGGTGATCTAGTTGCCGGCCGCGACCTTCTCGCTGACCACTTTGGACGAACCGCCTGACTGCATCGTCACTCCGTAAAGGCAATCGGCCGCTTCCATCGTGCGCTTCTGGTGGCTCCCGATGACGAGTTGGGCCTCGCGCCGGAACTCGTCGACGAGTTCGAGGAAGCGGTGAAGGTTCACATCGTCGAGGGCCGCCTCGACTTCGTCCATGAGATAGAAGGGCGACGGCCGGCTGCGGAACACCGCGAACAAGAAGGCCAAGGCGGTCAGGGACCGCTCACCACCGGACAGCAGCGACAGCTGCTTCACGTTCTTGCCCGATGGCTTCGCCTCGACTTCGATGCCGGTGTCGAGCAGGTGGTCTGGGTCGGTCAACTTGAGTCGTCCCGTTCCGCCCGGGAACAGCATGCCGAACAGCGTGTTGAAGTTCTCCGCAACATCGGCATAAGCCGAGGCGAATACCTCGACGATCTCCGCGTCGACCGCCTTGATCACCTTGGCCAGCTCACGGCGGCCGTTCTTCACGTCGTCGAGCTGGCCCTGCAGGAACTCGTGGCGCTCCTGCAGTGCGGTGTGCTCCTCAAGCGCGAGCGGGTTGATTGGACCCATCAGCCGAAGTTCTCGCTCCAGTTCGCGGGTACGGGTCGGCGCTGATGTGCCTGGCGGCAGCTCGGGACACTCAGCTTTGGTCGCGGTCTCGGGCTCACAGTCGAAGTCGCGGCGGAGTGTCTCAAGCGCGGTCTCCAGACGCAGGCGCACCTCGGCCTCTTCGATCTCTGCGCGCTGAAGCCGCTCTCGCAGCTCGGTCAGCTTCCGCTCTGACTCCGAGCGGCGTCGACGGAGGCCGTCAAGATGCTCAGCCGCGGCGCGAGCAGCGTCTGACTGTTGTTGCCGACGGGCTCTGACATCGCCTAGCCGCTCCTCGATGAGCTCGAGCCGAGCCTTCACCGTCGCGCTCAGACGATCGGTCGCCCGAGCACGCTGGTCGAGGGCGACCCTCCCCTGCTCGGCTTGGTCGCGCTGGGCGATGTTGCGCTTGAGCCGCTCATCCACCTCGAAGACGCGGCGGCTGAGGAACGTACGGCGCTCTTCGAGCCCGGCCGCCCTCACCTCGAGATCGGTCCGGAGCGCAGACACCGCGGCGGCGCGGTGGTCGAGCCGGTTGCGAGCCGACCGGAGACCGGCCAGCCGCTCCTGACCCGCGGCTTCCTCCGCCTCCAGGTCGGGCAGGAGCCGTTCGAGTTCGGCCACGCGCTCGTGTTCGCGATCGACCCGCTCGCGCAACTCGGCCAGATGAGCCGACAAAGTCTCCGTCTCGGTGGCCACATCCGAACGCTCACCATCGATGCGCTGAAGCGATGTGGACGCGTTCGCCATCCGCCGCTCGTTGGCCTCGAGGGCCCGTGTCGATTGCTGTTCATCGGCGCGGGCATGGCCAACCTCGGCCCTGGCCAGCCGGGCGTGCTCCGAAGCTTCGTTGGCCGAGGCCTCCGCCTCGCTTGCCTTGGCCACCGCCTCCTCAAGCGCGGCACCCGTCGCGCCTGCGCCAGCAGCACCAGTACGCCAGTGCCCGCCGCCCGCGAACCGATCACCGTCGAGGGTGACGACCACCAGCTCAGGATGGGCCAGCGCCAGATCGAGGGCCTGCTCCCAGGGACCGTCGATGGCGATGGCGGGAGCAAGCAAGACGTCGAGAAGCGCCTCAACTTCGGACCGGGCCGAGCGCACGCGCTCGCGCAGCGGTTGTCCAACCGCGGTCGCTTCGAACGGTAACGACACCGGTAGGGCCGGTGCGCCGAGCGCCAGCACTGCTCCGGCTGCATCGCCCGCCTGCAGATGAGCGAGTGCCCTTCGGCCAGCCTCGACGCTGTCGACGACCACCGCCGCTATCGCCTCGCCTGCGGCGGCTTCAAAAGCGGCCTCCCAACCCTCGTCGATGTCGACCAGATCAAGGAGCGTGCCCACCACACCGTCGACGTCGGCCAGCCGCTCTGCGCCGGCCCTGGCCCTGGCTTCGTCGAGGGCGAGCGCGAGCGCTTCGGCCCTGGCCCGCCATGCGTGTGCTTCGCCGCCCACGTCTCGAAGTGCAGTCTCGGCGTCGCCCTGAGCGGCTTCCGCGCCGACGCGCCTTGCCTCGGCCGCCTCGACGTGGTCGGCCAGGTCGGGCGCCGATTGTTCGGAGCTCTCCCGCTCTGCGGTCAGCCGGACGGCCTCGGTCGCCAACCTCGCTTCCTTTTGGGCCAGCGAGGCCAGCCTCGACTCGGCTCGTTGGAGCTCCGTCGCCCCTCGCTCGGCACTGCTCCGCCTGGCGTGAAGCTCGCCCCGAACTTCAGCAGCCTCACTGGCGACCGGGGCTGGCGTCCCGTCGCCCCAGGTGGCCTCGAACTCGGCCCTTTCGGCGGCCAGCCCCGACTCGGCCTCAGCCAACTCGTCTGCCTGGGGCACGAGGCGGGCGGCTTCGGCCTCTACCTCGTCGAGTTCGGCGCGCAGGGCGGCGTGGTCGGCTTCAAGGCTGGCGATAACGGCCTGATCAACGAACGCCTCTCGGTCGCGGTCAATGCCCCGACGCCGCTCCGTCAACACCCCGAGCACGCCCCTAGCTCGCTCCCGGATGCCCTCATATCGGCGAAGCAACTCCGACAGGTCGTCGCCGCCATGCGCAGCAAGCGCTCCCTCCGCCGAAGTGATGCCGGCGTCGAGCTCGCTGAGCGCCTTTGACAACGTCGACGTGGCCTCGACCAGATCGGTCTTGGTGCGGGCCCCGCTCTCGGATCGGGTCCGCAAGCCAGCCAACTCGCGTCCGGCCAAATAGAGCCGCAGGGCGGCTAGCTCTTCAACCAAGGCGCCGTGTCGACGGGCCGCATCAGCCTGGCGCTCCAGGGGGCGAAGCTGGCGGCGCACCTCGCGGAGAAGGTCCTGGAGTCGGAGGAAGTTGGCCTCCGTGGCGTCGAGGCGACGCTGGGCCTTCTCCCGGCGTTTGCGATACTTCAGCACTCCGGCGGCCTCTTCGATGATCGCCCGGCGCTCCTCGGGACGAGAATTCAGCACCGCGTCGAGTTGACCCTGGCTGACGATCACATGCTGCTGTCGGCCAACCCCGCTGTCGGAGAGCAGGTCCTGAATGTCGAGCAGGCGGCAGGGCACCCC
>JBPCMH010000227.1:0-10651 GCA_051002495.1 Acidimicrobiales bacterium | reverse complement strand
GGACGCCCGCCTTCCCCCGACTCCAGCACCTCGAAGTCGTGATCTTCCACGGACAGCGTGCGTACCTGCATCTCGTGCCTCCCGATTTTGCTTCCAACCTCGCGATCGCGGCCTACGCTACTGGTGACGCCGCTCCACGCGGCAGGAGCGAGCGATGAACGGGACGAAGCGGGCATGGATGTGGGTACGGCTGGTGGCCAGTGCGGTCATGCTCGCCATTCTGCTCCCCCGGGTCGGGCATCTCCTGCTGCCGGCCTGGCGTCCGTCCACCTTCGGCTGGCTCGCCGCCGCCGTGGCCGCCACGCTTGGCGGCGTGTTCTTGGCCACGCTGCGCTGGCAGCGTGTGCTGGTTGTCCTCGACCTCCCCGACAAGGTGCGCACGCTGCTGTCGCACTATCTCGCCGGCCTGTTCGTCTCCAACTTTCTCCCGTCGACGATCGGAGGCGATGTCCTCAGGGTTACCCGCCTCAGTGCCGCCCATGGGGAGAGCCCGCGTTCGTTCGCCTCCGTCGTGCTCGAACGGCTCACCGGCTGGCTCGTGTTGCCGGTTATCTCCCTGGTGACGCTGGCCATCAACCCCGGTCTGCTGCGGCCACCCATCGATCGATCGAGCAACCTCGTCATCATCATTTCGCTGGTGACCCTGGGACTGCTCGGGGTCATCCTGGCCGGCGCCTCCTCGCCGGCCATTGGGCGACTGCTCGACGACCGCGACGGCTGGCTCCGATTCGTCACCGCCATCCACATTGGGCTTGACCGGCTGCGGCGCAACCCGGGCGCGGCGTTCGAAGTGTTGGTGGCCGGGTTCGCCTATCAGTTGATGGTGGTGTTCGCCGCGTTCCTCGCGGCCAAGTCGCTCGGTCTCGGGGTGTCGTGGACGGCGATTCTGGCCTTCATGCCAGCTGTTGCGATTGTGCAGGTGTTGCCGGCACCGACGATCGGCGGGCTCGGGGTCAGGGAGGGAGCCTTCGTGCTGTTCCTCCATCCCCTCGGGGTGACGACCGACGAGGCCATCGCACTCGGGCTCCTCGTCTACGGCATCAACCTCACCGCGAGCCTGCTGGGGGCGCCCGCCTTCGCTGCCGGGGCCCGCCAAGCGGCAGCCGCGCCCGTCTCGCCCGCATGACCGACGGCACTTCAGCCGATGCTGGTGTCCGCGCGCCCAAACCCCGCGGGCTGAGGTGGTGGCGCGAGTTCGCCTACATCATCGCGTTCTACGCCGTCTACTCGTTCATCCGCAGCGCCGGATCAAAGAACAGCGCCGCAGCCGAAGCCACCGCGCAGACCAACGCCCTCGACATCATCCGATGGGAGCGCCTGGTCGGGATCTACCACGAGGAGTCGATCCAAGACCTGTTCCTCGGGTGGGAATGGTTCATCCGCTTCTGGAACATCTACTACGGGTCGTTCCACTTCGTGGTGACGGCCGGCGCGCTCGTCTGGCTCTATCGCACTCGGCCCGACCGGTATCCGCTGTGGCGAAACACCTTGGCCTTCACCACCGGCTTGGCCCTGATCGGCTACGCCGGGTATCCGCTGATGCCACCGCGGCTGCTGCCGTCGTCGTTTGGCTATGTCGACACCCTGGCCACGATCGGAGGCCTGTGGTCATTCGACTCTGGACCGGTCGCCAGCGTCTCGAATCAGTTCGCGGCCATGCCCAGCCTGCACTTCGGCTGGGCCGCGTGGTCGGCGTTCGTGCTGTGGCCCGCAGCTCGTTCCATCGCGCTCAAGGCTTTGGTTGTCGCGTACCCGCTCGCCACGCTGTTCGCCATCGTCGTCACCGGCAACCACTTCTTCTTGGACGCAGCCGGCGGCGCGGTGGTGCTGGCTGCAGGGTTTGGCGCGGGCCGGGCGCTGACCAAGCTTCTCGAGAACCGTCAGAAGGTGGCGTAGCCGCCGTCGATCACGATCGTGTCGCCGGTGTGATATTTCGAGGCCGAGCTGGCCAGGTACACCGCAATCCCGCCGAAGTCGTCTGGCTCCCCCCACCGGCGGACCGGAACCCGCGACAACACCTTCTCCTGAAACCGTTCCCAGCTGAGGGCGGCCTCGGTCATGGGCGTGTCGATCCAGCCGGGGAGGATGGCGTTGGCCCTGATGCCATTGCGGGCGTACTCGACGGCCAAACCCTTCATCATCGAGATGACCCCGCCCTTGGTGGACGCATAGGCCTGGTTGCGGGCCGCCCCTTCGATGGCCGACAGCGACGACGTCACCGCCAGGCTTCCGCCTTCGCCCCGCTCGACCATGTGCCGCACCGCGGCACGAAAGGTGAGGAACACGCCGTCGAGATTGACACGCGCCACCGCCCGCCACTGCTCCAAGGTGAAGTCGGTGAACGACGGCGCCCCGCCACCGATCCCGGCGTTGGCGAAGCACGAGTCCACTTTGCCAAGGGCTTCAAGCGTGGCCGCAAAGGCGGCATCGACCTGCTGTTCGTCACCGACGTCGCACTGGAATGCGGCCACCTTGGTGCCGTGCTCCGCGAGCGCGGCCTCGGCCTTGGCATTCTTCTCGCCATTGGTCCCCCAGATCGCGACGTCCGCGCCGGCTTGCGCCAGTGCCGTCGCCATCCCGAGCCCGATGCCGCTGTTGCCGCCGGTGATGAGCGCGGCGTGTCCGGTGAGGTCGAAAGGGGCAAAACTCATGCCGAGAACGTAGTGGCGGTGACTCGACAACGGCGCTGCCACAATGACGGTATGGACGACGGGGATCTGGCGACGCGATCGGACGAGAACTACTTCGACTGCATGGCCCGACTTGCCGAGGCCGTCACCGATCAGCCTGCCACCCGGCAGCCCGGGTTGCTTCTCGCGTCATGCCGATCTCCGATCTCGCTGTTCAACACGGCGTTCCTGACCGGTGGCGGCGATCCAGCAGAGCTGATCGACCAAACTCGCGCATTCTTCGAGCGTGAGGGCGTTTCGTTCGTGCTGCGGTCGCGGGTCGGAGTCCACGCCAACCTGGAGCGGACGGCCGAGGCGAATGGGCTGTCGAAGGTCGACGAGCTTCCCGGAATGGCGCTCGCGGGTATTCCAGCCCCACCTGCACCTCCCGCTGGCTTCGAGCTACGCGCGGTCACCGACAAAGCGGGGTTGGCCACGCATGTTGGCGTGCTCGCTCCAGCCTTCGGCATCACTGCGGCCCTGGCCGAGCACCTGTTCAGCGCGCGGCTCCTCGACAGCCCGGGCACAACGGCTTTCGTCGGTTTCGTTGACGGCGCACCGGTAGCCACATCGCTTGTGCACCTCACCGGTGACACCGCGGGCGTGTACAACGTCGCTACGGCCCTTGATCGTCGCAAGCGCGGCTATGGGGAGGCGGCGACCTGGGGCGCGCTGGAGGCGGGGCGGCAGGTCGGCGCGACGGTGGGGGTCCTCCAGGCATCCTCGATGGGACTACCGATCTACGAGCGAATGGGATTCCGCCTCGTGGCGCCGTATGAGCAATACGTGTCCGATTGAGAGACCCTCACCGGATGGCACGGCCGTCATCCGGGCGATGCGGGTGCTCCGTATCTCCCTCGCTTGGTCGTTGTTGCGCACCGCGGCCTAGCCTCGAATCCCCGGGTCGTCACGTTGCCCGGAGAAGAAGGAGCGCCGCGTGAACGCCCGATCCGACATCGCCGAGTCACCCGCGAGCCTGTCGGCAATCGGGGACCGCGTCGCCGACCGCATCCAGCTTCTGCTCGACGGCGAGGTCGCCCGGTGGTCGGCCATCGACGCTGACCTTGCCGCGCCGCTTGAGTCCCTTCGGTCGCTCGTTCTGGCGGGCGGCAAGCGGCTGCGGCCGGCCTTCTGCCATTGGGGTTTCGTCGGCGCGGGCGGCAATCCAACCGATCGGTGGGTGGTCGACGCGGGTGCAGCGCTGGAGTTGCTGCACACGTTCGCGCTCATCCACGACGACGTCATGGACGGGTCCGTGACCCGTCGCGGGGTGGCCGCGGTGCACACCGACTTCGAGGCCCAGCATGGCTCGGCGGCCTGGAAGGGCGAGGGCCGCCGGTTTGGTGAAGGTGTCGCCATCCTCGTTGGCGACCTGGCCTTCGTGTACGCCGACCTACTCCTCCACGGCGCACCCCAAGAGGCGATCAACGTCTTCACCGAGCTCCGGCTCGAGGTCAACATCGGCCAATACCTCGACCTGCTCGGCACCGCACGAGGACGGGGTACGCCCGAGGCGGCGCGCCGGATCTGCCAGTACAAGTCGGGCAAGTACACCGTCGAACGTCCTCTCCATCTCGGCGCCGCCCTCGCCGGCCGTCTCCATGAGTTGGAGGCAGGGCTCAGCGCCTACGGGATGCCGCTGGGCGAGGCCTTCCAGTTGCGTGATGACCTGCTCGGCGCTTTTGGCGACCAGACCCTGCTCGGCAAGCCGGTGGGCGATGATCTGCGGGAAGGCAAGCCGACGGCACTGGTGGCCATCGCGAGGCAGCGCGCCAGCCCCGCGCAAATCGAGTTGCTCGACCGCGAACTTGGGCGGGTGGATCTCGACGAAGGTGCGATCGAGGCCATCCAGCACATCCTCAGCTCAACCGGGGCCGCCAACGAAGTCGAAGCCCAGATCAGCGCGCTCGTCGACCAGGCTTTAGTCGCACTGGAAGGAACGCAACTGGCAGCCGACGCGAATGACCGGTTGGTTGAGCTGGCCTGGTTCGTCGCCGGCCGAAACTTCTGAAATCGTTCACCAGGGTAGCGTGGGTCTCGAAATGCTTGAGCGCATCCACAGCCCGAACGATCTCCGCGCCCTGTCGTATGACGAACTCGACCAGCTCGCGACCGAGATCCGCCAGTTCATCGTCGAATCTGTGGCCGTGACGGGCGGGCACCTCGGCTCCAACCTGGGCGCGGTTGAGCTGACTCTCGCCGTGCACCGAGTTTTCGACTCGCCGCGCGACATCATCCTCTGGGATGTCGGCCACCAGGCCTATGTCCACAAGATCGTCACCGGTAGGCGCGACGGTTTCGCCCAGCTCCGACAGGGAGGTGGCCTGTCGGGCTACCCGAGCCGGAGCGAGTCGGAGCACGACTGGATCGAGAACAGCCACGCGTCGACGGTGCTGAGTTACGCCCACGGCATTGCATCTGGCGTCGAGCAGCTTGCCGCTGACCGGAAGGTCGTGGCGGTGATCGGCGACGGTTCGATGACCGGCGGGATGGCGTTCGAGGGTTTGAACAACCTGGGCCACAGCGGCAAGCGCGTCGTCATCATCCTCAACGACAACGGCCGGTCGTATGCCCCGACGGTGTCGAAGTTGAGCGAGAGCGTGAGCCGGCTACGGCTACACCCGAGTTACATCCATTTGCGGGACCGCATTGAGGCCATCGTGCGCGAGGTGCCGAGGGTCGGCGAACTGGCCTACTCCAGCCTGCAAGGAGTGAAGGCAGCCCTTCGAGAGGTGCTCGAACCACCCGCGTTCTTCGAAGCTCTTGGCGTGCGCTACACCGGGCCGTTCGATGGTCACGACGTGGAAGGGCTGGAAGACGCACTCGTCAAGGCGGCCGAGTACGAGGGGCCGATCGTGGTGCACGTCCTGACCCACAAGGGGCGCGGTTACTCACCCGCGGAGGACGACGACGAGAAGAACCTGCACGATGCCCCGATCTTCGATCCGGTGACCGGCCCGCCAGCCGGATGGTCGGCGCCGAAGGGCGGCTACACCCAGGCCTTCACCGACACCCTGCTCGAACTGGCCGACCAGCACCCCCAGATCGTCGCCCTGACGGCGGCCATGCCAGGGCCCACCGGCCTACTGCCGTTCCAAGCCCGGTATCCCGACCGGTTCTTCGACGTTGGCATCGCCGAGCAGCATGCCGTCACCGCGGCAGCGGGCATGGCCATGGCCGGGCTCCGACCGGTGGTGGCGGTCTACTCAACGTTCTTCAGCCGGGCTTTCGACCAGGCCAACCTCGATGTCGGCCTCCACGGATGCAACGTCGTGTTCGCCATCGACCGGGCCGGCATCACCGGCCCCGACGGCGCCAGCCACCACGGCGTGCTCGATATGGCGCTCGGGCTCAAGATCCCCGGCATGCAGATCTTCGCCCCGTCGTCGGCCCAAGAAGTGAAGGTCATGCTGACCGAGGCAGTTTCCCACGACGGCCCCGCCATGGTCCGTTGGCCTCGCGGCGCGGCCCGCCATGTCGGCCCCGACCAGGTCGGTTCTGGGCTGGCCGCCCGCCAGTTGCAGCGCGGCACCGACGTTTGCCTGATCGGCGTCGGCAAGATGCTCGAAGCGGCCGAGGAGGCAGCGCCGATCCTGGAAGCCGACGGCTACAGCGTGACGGTTTGGGATCCGCGGGTAGTTCGTCCCCTTGACCCGACCATGCTCGCCGACGCCGCTGGGCACCGTCTGGTGGTCACCATCGAGGACGGGATCCGGATGGGCGGCGCGGGCTCGTTCATCGCGGATGCCATCGCTGGGCTCGATCAGGGACGAGCCTGCCCCCCGGTGCTCGTGCTGGGAACCCCGGTCGCCTACATCGCCCATGGCGACCCGGCCGAAATTCTGCACAACCTCGGGCTGAGCGGAACGGCCATCGCGGCCACGGTGGCCGAGGCGCTGGCCGGCGCCACCGTCGACCTCACCTGAGCCGCAGATGGAACCGGCCGAGCAGATCGCAGCCATCGAGCGCGAGGCCGAGGCACTCATCACCGCAGCCGAGCGAGCGCCTGAGGCCGCGGTGCCGTCGTGCCCAGGTTGGACCGTTGACACCCTCGTCAACCACCTTGGACGGGTTCACCGTTGGGCGACGGAGATCGTCCTCGCCGGCGGCGATCCACCGCAGGGGTTCCCACCCCGGCCCGAGCTCGCCGACGCGGCGTGGTTCCGAGAGGGTGCCGCGAACCTCCGCCGCGCCCTTACGGCCACAGATCCCGACGCGCCGTGCTGGACTTTCCTCGGCCAAGGGACGGCTCGGTTCTGGTTTCGGCGGCAGACGCTGGAGACGGCGGTCCACCGGTGGGACGTCGAAGAATCTTTCGGGGCGGCTGGCCAGTTTGACACCGCGTTGGCCGTCGACGGTGTCGCAGAGATCTTTGAGATGCACCTGCCCCGGTTGCTCGCCGGCCACGACGCCCCCGACCTCCCCCTCGGGTCACTGCACGTGCATGCCACCGACTCTCCGGAAGGCGAGTGGATCTTGGAGCGGTCCGACGACGGCCAGCTCGTGCTCCGTCACGGTCACGAAAAGGGTGACGCCGCGGTGCGAGCATCAGCTGGCGACCTGCTGCTGTGGGGCTGGGGCCGGGGAGCGTTGGCCGGCCTTGAGGTCGTTGGAGACGCCGAGGTCGCCCAGGCATGGACGCGGGTGATCACTCGCTGATGGCCAAGCCGCTTCGCGTTGGCTTCCTCGGCGCTGGCCTGATCGCCACGTTCCACTCCAAGATGCTGCGCGCCGCCGGCGACCACGTCGAGCGGGCTGGCGTCTACGACCCCGACCCCGAACGGGCCAAAGCCTTCGCCGCCGCGAGCGGGCATCACGTGTGTGCGACAGAGGCCGAAGTACTGGACGGGTGCGACGCGGTGTACATCTGCACCTGGACCTCTGAGCACCTCCAGCTCGTTGATGCCGCATGTCAACGTGGCTTGGCCATCTTTTGCGAGAAACCGTTAGCCACCACCCTGGCCGACGCCGAAGAAATGCAACGGATGGTCGAAGCATCCGGGGTAATGAATCAGGTAGGTCTGATCCTGCGGCGCTCCCCGGCCTTCACCGTGCTTCGCGAGATGGTGCACGACCCGAACAGCGGGCGGATCATGACCGTCATCTTTCGCGACGACCAGTTCATTCCGATCCGGGGGACCTATCAGTCGACCTGGCGCGGCGACGTCGATAAGGCCGGTGCCGGCACGCTCATCGAGCACTCCATCCACGACATCGATCTCTTGGAGTGGATCGTCGGACCGGCCGCCAGTGTGAGCGGTCGCTCCGCCTCGTTCCACGACATCGCAGGCATTGAAGATCTGGCCGTGGCCTCAATCGGTTACCCGGACGGGGCGATCGCCACGCTGACTTCGGTCTGGCACGACATCGATGCCAGACCCAGTTTGCGCCGGCTTGAGGTGTTCTGCGAGAGGGCGTGGTTCGCGGTCGAAGGCGACTGGACCGGCCCAATCACGCACACCGCCGCGTCGGGGCAAACGCGGGTGATCGAGACCGAGGCGATCATGGCCGAAGCCCTGCACATCACTGGCGAAGACCCGAACCCAGACCTGGCCTTCGTCCGAGCAGTCAACGCGGACGAGCCAGCGTCGCCGTCATTCGCCACCGCCGTGCGCGCCCATCGCGTCGCCGACGCGTTCTACCGGTCCGCCGCGGCAGACGGGGCGCCGGCTGATGTGTGACCAATGGCACCTGGACTCGCGAACTATCGCGTCATAGGTTGAGGCCCGGGTTCCGACCGTCGCCACGGGGTGACCGGGCCAGGATGCCGAACCAACATGGGGGAAAGAGTTGTGCTCCGGGACGGTTCACGTGGCCGGCATCAACGTGGTCGACGACGCGCACGGCGCCCGCTGCCACCTCGGCCTCGCGCCCCAAGAGCTCGGGGTGTACCCGGTGGCCAGAAGCGGCGTCTCCACACCGCCATGGCCCTGCTTCATCGGCCTGGGCTGCTCCTCCTCGACGAACCCACCGCCGGGTCAGACATCGACACGAGGGAGCAACTGCTCGACTTGGTTCGCGGGATGGCAGCCGAGGGCGCGGCCGTGTGCTACTCCACGCACTACCTGCCGGAGGTTGAAGCCCTGGGCGCCACCGTGGCGGTGATCGACCGGGGGAGAGTCGTGGCCGCGGCGGCGGCCAGAGCCTTGATCGACATCGGCGACCACGCTCGCCGCCTGCGGTCGGTCGAGATCATGCGTCCGACACTGGAGAGTGTCTATCTGTCGGTCACGGGCCGACGCTATCGATCCGATGAGGACGCCGCTGTCGCTCCTGAAGCCGATGTTCCGAAGCTCGTTGCGCGACCAGTTCCCTGGAGCGAGCGGAGCCGAATACGCGGTGCCGGCGTTGTCGGTGCTGTTCGCGTTCTTCCTCGTCTCGTTCGTCGGCTTCCTGTTCTTCTCTGAGCATCGGTTCAACACCTGGGATCGCATGCTGGCCAGCCAGGCTCGACCGTCGGAGATCATGTTGGGCAAGGTCGCCCCACCGTTCGTGCTTGCGCGGGTTTCGTGCCGTCACCCTTGAGGGGTCCGGCTTTGGCGCGGTGCTGGTTCCGTGCGGGGTGCTGTTGCTCTTCGGCGCGGTCTTCACCGCCGTGGCGCTGGCCCGATTCCGCTTCGACGAGCCCAAAGCGGTGCGCGGCTAGCATCGCCACCAACCACACCGGGGAGCTCGGAGTAGCCGGGCTGAGAGGACGGTCATCTGCCGTCGACCCGCCAACCTGAACTGGGTAATGCCAGCGGAGGGAGACATGGGCAGCCAGCGCACCGTGATCGTCGTGACCGGCGGAGACCTGGTCGACGCCAGCGTGCTGACCCAGCTGCCGCCCGCGGTCGCCGTCGTCGCCGCCGACTCCGGAGTCGACCGCGCCGCCGAACTCGGCTTGCCAGTCGACGTGGCCGTCGGCGACTTCGATTCGGTGTCCACTGATGCCCTGCGTGCACTCGCTGATTCCGGCGCGGTCATCGAGCAGCACCCAGAGGCCAAGGATGCGACCGACCTGGAGATCGGACTCGACGCAGCGCGTCGGTTCTCCCCCACTCACATCGTGGTTGTGGGCGGACACGGCGGACGCCTCGACCATTTCGTAGCCAACGCGTTGCTGTTGACCTCGCAGCGGTATGCCGACTTGGCCATCACCGCCAAGGTCGGCCCGGCCACGCTCACCGTCGTTCACAGTGCCTCCGCTATTCATGGCCAACCCGGTGAGCTGGTGTCGCTCCTCCCCATCGCCGGCCCGGCCCAAGGGGTGCACACCGAGGGCCTTGTGTACCCCCTCGCCGGGGAAGATCTCTCCCCTGGCAGCACCCGGGGAGTGAGCAACGAACTGGTGGCGTCCACTGCCTCGGTGCGACTTCAAACGGGCGTGCTGCTGATCGTGCAGCCCGGCTTCATGGGCACCCATTACCTCGGTGCTACCCCGTCACCTGTCCAAACACCCGACCAAAGGATCATCGATGCGTAGAACCCTGCTCTGCCTGTTTGTCGCCGCGGCCATCGTGGCTGGGGCGTGCTCGTCGTCGAACGACACATCCATCAGCACCACCGATGCCAGGGGCACCACGGTGACGGTTGTGACCCACGACTCCTTCGCCGTGTCCGAGGAAGTGCTCGAGCTGTTCACCGAACGAACTGGGGTGACGGTTGAGATCGTCCGATCCGGAGACGCCGGATCCGCGGTGAACCAAGCGATCCTCACGAAGGGCAATCCGCTCGGCGACGTGTTCTTCGGCGTCGACAACACCTTTCTCAGCCGGGCACTCGACGCCGGGATCTTCACGCCATACCGGGCGCGACGGATCGACGAAGTCGATGCCACGTATCGCCTCGACCCCGAGAACCGAGTCACGCCCGTTGACCATGGCGAGGTGTGCCTGAACTACGACAAGGAGGCCTTCTCTGCCTCGCCACCGCCGTCCTCGCTCGACGACCTCATCACCGCCCAATACAAGGGTCAACTAGTGGTGGAGAACCCGGCGACC
>JBPCMH010000226.1:0-3426 GCA_051002495.1 Acidimicrobiales bacterium | reverse complement strand
GGGAGATGCATGTCGTTCGCAGTTGGTGACAAGGTGGTCTACCCGCACCACGGCGCGGCGATCATTGAGCGGAAAGAAAAGCGGGAAGCCTTCGGCGAGACGAACGAGTACTTCGTCCTGAAGTTGGCCTACGGCGACCTGACCCTGAGCGTGCCCGTCGACAAGACCGACGAGGTCGGTCTGCGCGAGGTCATCAACGACGAAGAGGTCGAGGAGGTGTTCGCCGTTCTCCGCAAGAAGGAGGCGCGCATGCCGACCAACTGGTCTCGCCGCTACAAGAACCACGTCGAGAAGTTGAAGTCGGGCGACATCTATCAGGTCGCCGAGGTCGTGCGAAACCTGTCGATCCGCGAGAAGGACAAGGGCCTGTCCGCCGGCGAGAAGCGCATGCTGAGCAAGGCCCGCCAGATCCTGGTGTCGGAACTGACCTTTGCCATTGGTGTGAGCGAAGAAGAGGCCGAGCAGCGCCTGGCCGACGCCCTGCCCTAGCTGCTTGGTGGGGCAGCCGCCGCTTGGGCCTCACGAAAGCGCTCGTTTCGGCCGATATCGGAGAGGAGGGGGGTAGAACCCCCGGAGCATCCAATGTTCGTCGAGATCGTTCGCCTATTCATCGTGTTCTTCGCCACCATCGCTGGGTACTCCCTTGGCCGTGGCGACGGCGTCGCGGCCGGGAACGGCGCGGTCATCGGCTCCACCCTTGGGGCCAGCGTCGGTTACGTCGTCGGGGGGATGATCGGCCGATTGCTCAGGCGGGCCATGGGCACCGTCGAGCGCCAGTTCGAACGGGCACCAGCCGGCCGCGTTCTGGCCGGCGCGGTTGGAGCCGCATTCCTGGGCGGTCTCGCTGCGCTCATCGGCGTCCCGCTTGTGGTGCTGCTCCCCGGTCTGTGGGGCTGGCCCGCCCTCGGCCTGTTGGTCTACCTCGGGCTTTGGCTCGGCTACCGGATCGCCAGTTCCAAGTTTGAAGAGCTGCTCGCCCTGGCCGGCCTGTCGACCCGTCCGCTCGTGCGGGCCGCGCCCTACGGCGATTTTGACGGCGACGCCGTGCTGGTCGACTCCAGCGCCATCATCGACGGCCGACTCCTCGGGGTGGCCAGGGCCGGCTTCTTGCACGCGCCAATGCTCGTGCCCCAGTTCGTGCTCGACGAGGTGCAGGGCATTGCTGATGCGAGCGACCCGACCCGACGCCGACGAGGCTTGCGCGGTCTCGACATGCTCGCCGCCATGCGTACCGAGGCCGGTGTCGACGTGCACGTGCTCGACGACCCGGTGGTCGAACACGACGAGGTCGACGCCAAGCTCGTCACTTTGGCCCGACGCCTCAACGTTCGCCTGCTCACCGTTGACCATGCACTGCAGCGGGTGGCCGAGGTGCAAGGCGTCCTCTGCCTGAACCTCGACCGGTTGGCATCGGGCTTGCAGCCAGCTCATGTGCCGGGCGAGGTTGTGCAGGTGCAGATCACCAGAGAGGGCCGCGACCCAGGGCAAGGCGTTGGCTTCCTCGACGACGGCACCATGGTCGTCGTCGGTGGCGCGGCCAGCCGGGTCGGAGAAGACGTCGAGGCCCGTGTCACCGGCAACGCCAAGACTTCGGTGGGCACGATGCTGTTCGCGTCACTCGACGAAACCCCGCCGTCTCAGCCTTGACCGTCTGGACACCTCAGCCTTGACCGTCGTCTGGACAATTGTTGTTGCCGGCGGCTCCGGGAGCCGGTTCGGGCGCCCGAAGCAGTTCGACGATCTGGAAGGACGTCGGGTGGTCGACTGGGCGATCGCCGCGGCCCGGTCCGTCAGCGCTGGTGTGGTGCTCGTGGTTCCCGCCGACGCGCGACCCGTCAACGACATGGACGCGACCGGGGAGGCAGTCGATGTCGTCGTCGCCGGTGGCGCCACCCGGTCCGGGTCGGTGCGAGCCGGTCTCGCTGCGGTGCCAGCTGAGGCCGAGGTGGTGCTGGTGCACGACGCGGCCCGCCCGCTCGCCGACACCGCGCTGTTTCAGCGAGTGATTGACGCCGTGGTCGGTGGAGCCGATGGCGCAGTTCCCGCGGTGCCGGTCACCGACACGATCACCGCCGCGACCGACGGACTCGACGGGGGCTCGGTTGGTGCGTCTCTCGACCGGAGGGGCCTGGCCGCGGTGCAGACACCGCAGGGCTTCAGTGCTGCTGCCCTCCGACTGGCCCACCGCGGCGACCCCGAGGCCACCGACGATGCGTCGCTGGTCGCGGCCACAGGAGGCAAGGTGGTGTTCGTGCCGGGCGACCCCACCAACCTCAAGATCACCCATCCGACCGATCTGGTCGTAGCCGCCGCGCTGATTGCGAGCCGATCATGAGGGTCGGCCACGGCTTCGACGTGCACCCGTTCTCGGACGACGACGCCCGTCGCCTGGTGCTCGGCGGCGTCGTGTTCGAAGGCGAGCGCGGCCTGGCTGGGCACAGCGACGCCGATGCTGTCGCCCACGCCGTGATCGACGCCATCCTCGGCGCGGCCGGGTTGGGCGATATCGGCCAGCACTTCCCCGACACCGACCCGTCCTGGGCCGGCGCCGACAGCATCCGCCTGCTCGAGGCTGCGGTGGCAAAGGTGGCCGCCGCCGGTTGGCAGGTGACCAACGTCGACTGCACCGTGGTCGCTGAGGCCCCCAAGATCGCCCCACGGAAGGGTGAAATGATCGCCCGACTGGCCGAGGCGCTCGGTGCTCCCGTCAACCTGAAGGGCAAGCGGGCCGAAGGTCTCGGCGCTTTGGGCCGGGTTGAAGGCATCGCGTGCTTCGCCGTCGCCCTTCTGGAGGCCCGCTCATGAGCCCCAAAGGCCGCCAACCAGGTCCAGACCGCAATCGGCGCTCCGGAGCCGGAGGAGGCCAGGGACGGGGCCGTGGCGCCCCCGGGCCGGGCCAGCCTGACGGCGGGCGTGCGAAGGGCCGGGAGGGCGGGCTCGGCGGCGACCAGGTTGAGGGCCGCCGGGCCGTCCGGGAGCTCTTGGCTGCCAAGCGGCGCCGGGTGCGCGACGTTTGGCTGGCCGACGGCTCGGACGACGCCCCCATTCTCGGTGAGATCGAGGCCCTCGCCGCCGACGCTGGCGTGCCGATCCGTCGGGTTGGCCGGGCCCGGCTCGACGCTGAGGCGCTGACCAGCGCTCCCCAGGGCGTCCTGGCCCACGCCGCTCCGGTCGTTGAGCGTGACCTGGACGACCTGGTTCGATCGTCCGACGGCCGTCCCCCGTTCTTGCTGGTTCTGGACGGGGTGACCGACCCCGGCAACGTTGGGGCTCTGCTGCGGACCGCCCACGGGGCCGGAGCGACGGGGGTCGTGCTACCCCGCCATCGGGCCGCTCACCTCACCCCAGCGGCGGTCAAGGCCGCGGCCGGGGCCGTCGAATACCTCGACTTTTCGGTGGTCGCCTGCGTCCCGGCCGCGCTGAAGC
>JBPCMH010000225.1:0-2686 GCA_051002495.1 Acidimicrobiales bacterium | reverse complement strand
GGACATGTTTCGGTGAAGGAGGCGGTGCTCCCGTTCAACCGATTCCCTGACGTCGACACGCTGCTCGGCCCTGAGATGCGCTCGACCGGTGAAGTGATGGGCATCGATCGTACCTTCGGCCTTGCTTTCGCCAAGAGCCAGGCCGCGGCTGGCAACAAGTTGCCCGAGAGCGGCGGCGTGTTCTTCTCCCTCGCTGATCGTGACAAAGCCGCCGGTCTCGCTGCGGCGCGCAAGTTCGTCGAGCTCGGCTTCAGCATCTATGCGACCGCCGGAACCGGCGGCTACCTGACCGAACACGGCGTTCCGGTCGTGCAGGTCGTCTCCCGGCTCGGCGAAGGCTCCCCGGACGCGGTTGAGTTGATCGCCGGTGGCGACATCCAACTGGTCGTGAACACCCCAAGAGGGCGTGGACCGCGTGCGGACGGGGCCTACATCCGGTCGGCGGCGAGCAGCCACCAGGTGCCTTGCCTCACCACGGCGGCAGCAGCTCGGGCCGCGGCCAACGGTATGGCGGATTGGGCCAGCCATGCCCTGGCGGTCCGCAGCCTGCAGGAGTTCCACGAGGAGGATCAGCTACGGCTTCCTCTGTGAGCGTCGACGCTGCGACCCAGATCGGTACGGTGACCCTGCCAGCCCCAATCTTGACCGCGTCGGGCACGGCCGGACACGGGGCCGAGCTCGGTCACTACTTCGACCTCGGCAAGATCGGGGCCGTCGTGGTGAAGTCGCTGTCGGCTGACCCTTGGGAGGGCAACCCCGCTCCTCGGGTACATCCGGTTGGCGACGGCATGTTGAATAGCGTCGGGCTGCAAAACCCGGGAGTCGACGCGTGGCTGCGCGACGAACTTCCTCCGTTGTTGGCGACGGGAGCGCGGGTAGTGGCCAGCATCTGGGGATTCACCCTCGAGCAGTACGAGGCGGCTGCGCGCGCTCTGGCCTCGGCCCCAGACGGCGTGGTCGCTGTGGAGGTCAACCTGAGCTGTCCGAACATTGAGCGTCGGCGTGACATGTTCGCCCATGACCCGGAGCTGACCAGGGCTGCGATGCAGGTGGCCGCAGCAGCCGGACGGCCGCGGTGGGCCAAGCTCAGTCCCAACGTCACCGACATCGTGGAGATCGCCGCCGCCGCCGTTGACGGGGGAGCCGACGCGCTGACGCTGGTCAACACCGTCATGGGTCTGTCGATCGACATCGATCGTCGGATCCCTAGCCTCGGCGCAGGCGGAGGTGGGTTCAGCGGACCCCCCGTTCACCCTGTTGCCGTGCGCGCAGTATGGGACGTGAGCCACGAGATGCCTACGGTTCCCATCATCGGCGTCGGCGGTGTCAGCCGAGGGCGTGACGCCGTCGAGTTGATGATGGCGGGTGCGTCAGCCGTCGGTGTTGGAACGGCGACGTTTCACGACCCAAGGGCTCCCGAGCGAGTGCAGCGGGAGCTGTTGAAATGGTGTGCCGAACGGGGTCTGCGCTCCGTCGGCGAACTGAGAGGAGCTGCCCATGCCTGATGCCGGGACCGAGGTACCAGCCGAGATTCGAGATCATTTGGCGCTGGTGTTGGACGTCGACGACCTGGTGGCGGCACGGCGCCTCGCTCGCGAACTGTCGCCGTGGTTCGGGGTGGCGAAGGTGGGGTTGGAGCTCTTCAGTGCGGTCGGCCCTGACGCCATCACCGCGATGCAAGACCTCGATATGAAGGTCTTCCTCGACCTGAAGCTGCACGACATTCCGACAACGGTCGGGCGAGCCGCACGCGTCGTCGGAGCATTCGGTCCGTCGTTTCTCACGATGCACGCGTTCGGCGGCCCGGCGATGCTCCGCGCCGGCGTCGACGGCTTCCGCGACGGCGCGCTTGGCGCCGGTCATCCGGAACCGACCGCGTTGGCGGTCACCATCCTGACGAGCGACGCGGGCGCTCCGCCCCACATCCTGGGCAAACGCGTGCAAGCCGCGTTGGAGGCTGGGTGTGGTGGATTGGTGTGCGCGGCGAGCGACGTCGCAGAGGCCAAGAAGCTCGGGCCGCGTCTGTTTGCGGTGGTGCCCGGGATCCGTCCGGCCGGGACGAAGAAGGATGATCAGGCCCGCGCCGCGACGCCGGAAGCTGCCCTCGAAGCGGGAGCGGACCTGCTGGTGATCGGGCGGGCCGTCACCGAAGCCGAAGATCGGCCGGCCGCGGCAGATCGCCTGGTGTCCTCGCTGCTGTCCTGAGCCACCGCGCTATGGTTCGAGCCATGCCCCAGCCTCCCTCCCTCACCCCAGAGCAGCGGCAGGCCGCGCTTGCGAAGGCTGCTGTCGCCCGCCGTCTCCGAGCCGAACTCAAAGAGAAGCTCAAGATGGGTTCGTTGTCGCTGTCGGAACTCATCGTCCAAGCCCGCGAGGAAGAGATGATCGGCAAGATGAAGGTGCTCGCCGTTCTCGAGTCGCTTCCCGGACTCGGCAAGGTCAAGGCGCGCCGGGTGATGGAGGAGATCGGCATCAGCGAGACTCGTCGGCTGCAGGGCCTCGGCGACAACCAACGCAAATCGCTCCTGGAGAAGCTCGACTCCTGATCATCGTCATTCTTGGCCCCGGCGGGGTGGGAAAGGGAACCCTGGTCGAGCGGCTTGTCGCCGAGGACCAGCGTGTCTGGCTCAGCCGGTCGTGGACCACTCGTCCCCGGCGGATTGGTGAAGACCAAGCGGCCTATGTC
>JBPCMH010000224.1:0-5713 GCA_051002495.1 Acidimicrobiales bacterium | reverse complement strand
AGGTCGATGAGCGAGCCCACGCCATAGGAGTGGATGGCTTGGCTGGGGCGGATGGTGCCGACCCGGATCGGCCCGTCGTATGGCTTGGTGCTCATCGGTCGTTCTCCTCGAGGACGACGTCGGCATCCTCGGCGTCGACGTCCTCGGCGCTGGGTCCGATGTCATCGACGTCACCATCAGTGGTGGGCGCGTCGGGGTAGGCGGCGGTCGGGTAGTCTGACGGGTCATCCTCTCGGAGGAGCAAGTTGGAGCCGACCTCGACTTCGCGAAGCGAGTTGGGCGCGGTGAACTCGGTCCACGGCCCCGACTCAGGCGTCTGGAGCAGGTTGATCGCGTCGCCCCGTCCACGGGCGTAGGCCAACGTCACGCCCGGTGCCTGCTGCTGCTTCGACCACTTGTCGCGCCTGGTCGCCACCATTGCCTTAACGACATCGGCGGCGGGCTTCGAGATCAGCTCGGCCCGAGCGGCTAGTCCGTCGGCGATCGGATCGAAATCGGCTTGGCTGACCGGCACGAACTGGGCGGCGCTGCGGGGGTTCCATGCTGGCCGGGTGTGGCGGGCGTCCGACACCATCAACGCGGTCAGCCCACGGTCGAGCGCCCGGCGGGCAAACGGGGTGACCGACAGCGCTTCGACCTGCCGGTAGTAGGTCTGGTGGTAGTGCTCGAAGGTCTCGTAGTGGGAGAGGTCGCGGGGGCGAGCCCAGTTGTAGAGCGTGACCACGAGGCCGGGGCCGTCTACGTCACGGCCGACGCGGCTGGTGGCCTGGATGTACTCGGCCGTGGTCTTGGGCTGACCGGCGCACACCATGAGCCCGAGGCGGGAGATGTCGACACCGACCGAGATCATGTTGGTGGCGAGCAGCACGTCGATGGGCCACTCGCCCTTCTTCGGCTTCTCGCCCGTGAAGCGCCGGCCGAGCTCGTCCAAGGTCGCCGGGATGTCACTGGAGCTGATCCGTGATGTCAGCTCGCGAGTGTCGTTCAAGTACCGGGTTGCAAGGCCGCGGCGGTCGGTTCGGCGGAGGCGGTTGACGACGTCGTCGTCGAGCATCCGGCGCATGCCGCCGAGCTCGCGCAGGGCGTTGAAGTAGCCCACGGTGGTCATCCACGGGTCGGCGGCGGCACCGTACTTCTCGTAGATAACCTGAGCAGCGGCGAGCACGGCGGTGAACACCCGGGTCTCGACCGACTTGAACCGCTGCCCCATGCCACATACGCCGAGGTAGACGCGGCCGGGCGTGGCCGAGGTCGGCCGTTCGACAGCGAAGAACGAGTCGCCAGCGTCGATCACCTGCGGCGGGAACACAGCCAGTCGGCGGCAGAACAGGTTGTAGGCCTGATGTTCGGCCCGCCTGATGGTGGCGGTGGAGGCGACGATCTTCGGGCGGGCGGGCTTGTCGTCGACGGTCCACGACGCGATCTCATCGACCGCAGTCTCGTACAGCCCGAACAGCGAGCCGAGCGGCCCGGCGATGAGGTGGAGCTCGTCCTGGATGATGAGGTCTGGTGGCCGGCGGGGCAGGCAGTCATTGGTGGTCGCGGGCGGGAAATCACCGGCCTTGGGATGCCGGTCGGCTCCATTGTGGCCGCCGTAGCTGTCGAGGTCGGCGGTCCGGAATCCGTGGCGGGAGCAGCGGCGGGTGACCCGTCCGAACAGCGCGCTGGTCTGGCCCTGCCACGGGAGCTGGGCGAACTTGTCGGCGGTGGCGATGACGAGGTCGGGCAGGAGCCGGTAGATCTCCTCGTCGACGCTGACGACCGGGATGCCTTCGCCGCTAGAGCGCTTGGCGGTGAACGGGCAGCGCCCCTTGGAGTCGCCGCACGTGATGAGCGTGCGCCAGAGGTGCGGGTGGGAGGTGGCGTCGCGTTTGGGGTCGAGCTCCTCGCCGCACCACGGGCAGGCGACGAGCGCAGTCGGTCCGGCGCCCTTGGCCCACCCGGTGTTGCGGAGGTCATCAAGGTCGCGGGCCGCGTCCTGGGTCTTGTTGGCGCTGACCGAACCACCGACCCACATGCCGATCCTGAACGGCGTCTCACCCCATCGCTGATCGCCGGCGGAGAGCAGCTCGCGGCGCCGGACCTCGCAGGCACAGATGAGGGTGGCGGCACGCTGGAACGGCTGGGAGGTGAGCAGCCGCAGCGTGTACCGCATCAGCACGCCGACACCGCCCTCGCCGGAGTGGCCGCCGATGTCGCCCTGGAGGCGGCGGATGGCGAGCGTGAACGCGGTGAGGCCGAGGTAGGCCTCGGTCTTGCCGCCGCCGGTGGGGAAGAAGAGGAGGTCGGCGGTGCCGGTGTCGAGCTGGCGCTCCCCGTGCGTCGGGTCGTTGAGCGACGGAAGGTTCACGAGCACGAATGCAAGCTGGAACGGACGCCACGACCAGTTCGGCTTGGCCGACATCTGCGCTTCGGCATCGGCGAGGCTCAGCTTCGGATCATCCCGCCGGGCCAGACCAGCCAGAGTGTGAAGACGCTGCTGCCACATGGTGTGGTTGGCGAAGGCGAAGGCCTCGGCTGCCACGGCATCGGCGCTGAGGAGCTCGATTCCAGCTCGCAGTCGATGGGCGATCTCCCGCGCCTTGACGATCGCTGCGTCCGCAGCATCGGCTTCGTCTCCCTCGAGATCGCCGATCCTCTTGGCCTGCCGACCCAACCAGTGGTCGTAGGCGTCGGCCAGAGGCGTGAGCGCAGCGATGGCGCCGGGGCCGTCGAGGCCGGCCAGCTTCTCCATGTCGAACACGACCGAGGCGAGCAGCTCCCGCTCTCGAGGATCGCGCTGCTCGTCGTTGAGATCAGGGTCGTCGGGCTTCGGTGCTTCGACCTTGGCAACCTCGGAGCGAGGCAGGACCGAGGTCCGTACCGCCGTCGCTCGGTGCGCATCGCCCTCGGCGACCGTGGCGTGGACGGCGACGCCATGGCCGACGGCGAACTCGACAGTGTCCCGGTACAGCAGGTCGAGGTGTTTGACCTCGGCGTCGCTGTCGCTGGTTTGCTCAGGCAGCGCCAGGCGACGGCCGACAAAGACCGGCGAACCATCGGGAGCGACAGCCGACAGCTCGATCTGGAACAGCCAGCGCTCGTCGATGTTGCGATCGGTCGGGAGCTGTTCGTTGACGAGGAACAGCGTGATCACCCAGCAGTTCGCCGTCGCTCGGCACCGCCCCCGCACGACGACCTCGGGCTGGGCCGGGTCGGGCGCGATCGGCCCGATGTCGCCCTCGGCAAGCGTGATCGTCCTCGATCCGCCGGCGGGGTGCCGTTGCCACAGCTTCTCGTAGGCCCGCTCGGCGTTTGGGTCGGGGTTGTCAATCTTCTCGTACCGCCCCCACAACGCCGACACCTCGAGCGTGTCAGATGACCGATCGACGGCAGCAGAGAACCCAGCCGACGAGGGGAACAGGACCACCTTCGACGGCCGATCGTCCGGACCAGGCGCGCCACCCTCGTCGCCGTCCTGGAGGTCGTCGCCATCGCCCCGACTCGGGTCGACGACGGTCCCCTTCGGCGCCAGCATCCCGAGCAGGTACCACTCCCTAACCGGGCTACGAACGCCGGGTAGCTGCTCGTCAGGATCGGACGGACCAAGTAGGTCGGTGACGACGAGTTTCTCGAGTTCATCGCGGAGCTGTGCCGGAGTTGGCGTCTCAGTCACAGCAGCTTCCCCTGATTCTTGCTGGCCTTCTTTGTGGCCCGCTTCGCCGTCTTTTTGGCCTTCTTGTCGTGTAGGCCAGCGGCGACCTCCTCGGCATACCGCTCGTGATTCAGCTCGAGCAGCCGATCGAGGATCTCGTCCTTCGCCTCTTGGCTGACGGTGAACCTCACTCCCTGCGGCGTCTCCCAGTGATGATGGTCGAGGTCGAGGTCGGACCAGCCATAGGCGTCTCGGACAGCGGCGTCGAGGTCGACATGCAATTTGCGGAGCCCTTCAATCTCGGGATCGCTATCGGAAGCACTGTGGTATCGGTTATAGACCTTGGTGAGGCCAAGGTCTAGCCGCATCATCAGGTCTTGTCTGAAGGCGTCGAGCGCTGAGCCTGCTGCCTCTACCCGACCCCAGCCCTCGCCAGTCTGAGGGCACGGCTGCGCAAAGGTCCGGAATGCTCGCGACGGATTATACCGGATATTTGATTCGCCTCCGAGAGAACCCGACTGCGCAACCGCCCACCACCAATGGAATGCGCTACTTAGAAGGCCAAAATGCCCATCGTCCTCATATGCGAACAGGGCCGATGCATGAGAAGCGACCTGGCCGTTTCTGATGAAGACCGGCAAGGCGCTCGGCGAGTGAAGGACCAGTGCCATCACCCGATCCATCTCAGCCGCAGCCGAGTGGAAATCGATCGCTCGTCGCTCGAAGCGCCACCAGAACTTGGACTCCTTTGGCTTATTCTTTAGCGCGGCACGAACTGGCCTGACTCGCTCTCGAAGGATTTCGAAGCACGCTGGGTAATCTCTTGCAGCAGCTTCGGACCTGTCCGAAAAATCAATGATCCAACGGCTCGCCACCTGGTGCGGGTGACCGTTCAAGTCTGACCCGCTCAGATAAGGACGGACGACGTCCGCGTTCTGGGGGTTGAGGCCAATTAGATGCGCCGCTTCATCGGAATCGATGATAAAGCCCATCCCGTTGACTAGTGAGCCAACGAAGGCACGACCATTCGCCTCGACAAGCTGCTCTGGCTCGACATCCAACCGGCGGCTTGAGTCTAGCGACGCCGAGATTTCTATGGTCTGGACATCATTCAGCACGCGAGAGCCGGTCCACGACATCGACAGCCAGAGCTTCGCAATCTCGAGATTCGCATCATTCGGCCATGCCGCGGACTTGACGGCACGGTAGATCTCCCATCCCATCTCGTTCCGCAAGTGAAGGAGACCAACATCACGGTTGTCGCCTTGACTGACGGAGTTGGTAGCCAGCGAACCGATCCGACTGGTGAGAGCGGTCATCCGAAGAAGGAAGTACACGACGAGGTCGACATTGCCCGGCTTGTTGGCAGCGATCGCCGATGTGAGGTGCTCTCGGTAGCGGCTACCAAATCGGCCGGAGACCCGCTTGCCACCTAGAAATGGTGGGTTTGCGACGATCGCATCAAATCCTGTGCGATCTCCACCAAGGAATGCCTCTGGGAATGCTATGGGCCAGTGAAGGCAATCCCGCTCCCAAGGTGCTGGCGCTTCATCTGGCAGGTCGGTCCGCAGCCATCCCTTCGCCACGCCATCCAGGCTCCAACGTGCAGCATCACGCTCAGTCGGGGCTCGCTCGTAATCCAGGACTGCCCGGATCCGCTCGATCTGTGGCTCGAGGCGCGTCACTATCGTCTCGCCGCCCCGTCCCGCGGTGCTTAGCCCTGCCCCGACTACAGCGTCCGCAACGACTGCCAGGTCGGCCAGATGTGACCGCAACTCAACATGCAACCGGCTCTTCTCGCCAGCGTCCCGCACGGTCACTACCGACATCTCCCGTATTCGACGTGCGAGGTCAACCGCCTCCGTCAGTCTCAGATCCAGGGTGATTGACTCAAAGCCGCGCTGACCTTGCCGCTGCGGCGGATCGAGGTGCAGCCACCGGAGCTGATCGATGTCCGTGATCCCGAGGAGCGAGTCGCCGACCTGAATCGCATGGTCGAGGAACGTGAACGGACGCTCCCTCGCCATCGTCGTCAGCCACAGCGAGAGCTTGGCCATCTCGGCGGCGATCGGGTTCTTG
>JBPCMH010000223.1:0-28139 GCA_051002495.1 Acidimicrobiales bacterium | reverse complement strand
AAGCGGGCCTGCACCTCGGCCTTCCGGGTGGCCGCTTGCTCCCACGCGCGGCGCGCTTGTTCGGCCTGGCGGATTGTCGCGGTCGCTTGCCGCAACGCCTCGGCGGCCGCCGCCGCGGCCTCTTTGTCGTCGACCTGGCGTGCCTCAAGGGCGCCGACCCGGTCGCGCTCAGCCTCGACCTCGTCCTGGCGGTGGGCCCGTACCTGGGCGAAGGCATCACCCAGCGCTTGCCCACACGTGGGGCATACGTCATCGGCGGAGGCCTCCGCCGCCCGGGCCAGGGCCAGCTCGACTCGCTTCACTTGCTCTCGCGCCCCCAACAACGCCCCCATCGTCTCGGCCAACGCGGCTGCAGCCTGCTCGGCTCCGCGCTGAGCGTCGGCCAGGCCATCCGTGTCGGGAACCGGTGGTTCATCGCCGACGGCGACGCCCCTCAGTGCCTCCTCGGCTTCGACGACGCGCTCCACCATCGACAGCCGCGCCTGCGCGGCATCGAGGCCGTCGGCTCTCGGCCGCAACTCCGCGATGCGCTGCTCCAGCCCGTCGAGCTCGGCCACCTCGATGGTGAGGGCATCCACCTTCTTGGCCGCGCGCTCCGCCTCAGAACGGGCCGCCTTGCCGTCGGCGACGATCTCGTCGTATTCGCGCCGCGCCGCCTCCAGCGCCTCCACCGCGGCCTCGGCGCCGCCCACGCGCTCCTTGGCCGTGCCGGCGACCTCTGCCTCGGTCTCGGCCTCAGCCTCAGCCGTGACCGCCTTGGCGTCGGCCATCTCCGCGGCCATCTGCAGTGCCTCGACGTCGGCCAGCAAGCCGCGCAGCCGGTCGTATCGGTCTTTGGCCTCCCTGGCATCCTTCCGGGCCAGGTCGCGGGCACCCTCGAGCGGCGTGATCCCAAGCAACGCCAACACGAGCTGGCGACGCTGCTCGGGTCGGACGTCGGTGCTGAAGGAGGCCAGTTGCTTTTGTTCGGCGAAGACCGACGCGCGAAATGCCGTGTCGTCCATGCCCAGCACCGACTCGAGATAGCGCTTCACGTCGTTCACGCCCTCGTTGACGATGTTGCCGTCGGCGTGCACCTCTGCCTTCACGGTGTGGCCCACGCCGGAGATGGTGCGACGGACCAGGTACAGGTGGCCCTCGTGCTCAAACTCGACCTCGGTGATGCAATCGGCGTTGACGCCGGAGGTGCGGATCTCCTTCTTGTCGGTGCGGCTCTTGCCCCACAGCGTCCAGCGGATGCTCTCAATGAGGGCGCTCTTGCCCGCGCCGTTGGGCCCGAAGATGCCGACCAATCCTCCGGGCAGGGCGAGGTCGAGCTCGTCTTCGTAGACCCGGTAGTTGCGGAGGTAGAGGCGATGGATCAGCATCAGCCGGCCGACTCCACCGCGCGGGACAGGTAGTCGTGCCCGAGCGACTTGACCTTCTCTCGGTCGTAGCCGGTTAGATCCTGATCTTCCATGTAGCGATCCCACCGGGCGGGCATGGAGTCCATCTCTGGCAGCTCGACCGGCACCGTGACGCCCATGAACGAGGGCTCCAACTTGAGGTGGAGCGTCTGCGCCGAGGCCGCCCGAATCTCCTCCACGTCGAGCAGGCGGTAGGCCTCCGGGTCGACGCCGTCGATGTAGAGGCGGGCCACGCATCCGTCCGGTGCGGAGGCGGCGCGGCTGAGCACCAACTCGGCCAACTCCTTGTGACCGAGACCGATGGCTTCGATGGTGTCGAGCGTGACCATCGGTCGCTGATCGGCGAGCGGAACGTGGCGACAGTCGCCGGTGTCGGTGTCGAGCACCAGGATGCCCTTTGCCTTGTCAGGGTCGTCGGCGAAAGTGAAGGTGTCGGTGGATCCCGCGTACCAGATGCCCTCGCGGACCTTGGTGTGGAAGTGGTAGTGGCCAAGCAGCACGAAGTCGCTCTTCAGAACTGACGCGTCGACCTCGATCTCGTTGATGTCGGCATAGCGCGGCTCGACCTGGGTGATGCGGGGATGGGTCAGGAGCAGGTTTGACTTGTCGGCGCTGCGCTGGCGGTCGGCCTCGGCTAGGGCGTCGAGGGTGGCCTCGACGGTCATCATCTGGGGGACGGCATGGATAACCAGGCCAGCCAGTTCGAAACGCTCATAGGAGAGCCGGTGTGCGAAGTGCATCTCCGGGAAGGCATCGGCCAGGGGTGAGTACGGGCTGCCGGTGCCAGGAAGGCGGGGGGTGTCGTGGTTTCCGGTGATCAGCGCCAACGGCACGCCGTGGTCGCGAATCTTGCCCAACGCCCGCTGGGCGACCCGATACGACCGATAACTCGGTCGAGGATGGTCGAAGATGTCGCCGAGCCACACGATGACGTCGGGCTCTTGGGCCAGGGCGAGGTCGACGGCAGCGGAGAACGACAACTCGAAGTCGTGCTCGCGCTGGTTGATGCCCGCGTCGGAGACGACGTTGAGATACGAGCGGCCCAGGTGGGCGTCGCCGATGGCAGCAACCTTCATGACCTCATGGTCGCAGACCGGTGTGACACGCCGGTGCCAAGGCCCGTCAGCCGGTTCGTTCTCGCCGGATCTGGCTCAGTCGACCAGGGCGGAGACGTTCGCGGCAGGCGAGGGGCGAGGAGCCGGCGCTGGCGGTGTGTCTTTGCAAAGTTGTGACCACAGATGGATGCGGGCCGGAATGGCGAACGGCGCGGCCAGCGACGCCACCAGGCACTCGCCGGGCATGAGCGTCTGGATCTCATTACCGAGGGCGGAGATGTCCTGCTTCGAGGATGACCGCAGGATGTTGCGGTCCTTCTCGTCGGCCAAGCCCAGGATGAAGAAGGTGTTGAACTGGCTGAGCAGCTCATCGTCGAGCAACTTCGGCTGCTGGGTGATGGCCACCAGGCCCGTCTTGAACTTGCGACCCTCCCTCGCCACCCGTGGAAACACGTTGGACTCGCGGTCGCGGTTGCGCGACAGCACGCGTTGGGCCTCTTCGAGCACGATCGCCACCACCGGCATCCGTTCATGAAGGTCGGGCTCATCGAGATAGGCGCTCTGCCAGTGATCGAGCACACGCCGGGTCAGAAACGAAGCAACGAGCACTTCCTCGGTCGATCCCAAGCCGCTGACGTCGATGAGGACCACGCGGCCGTCCTCGAGGTCGCGCACGACGGAGCCGCCTACGGAGACGTTGGCGTCGGTGGCAACACACGGCAGGTCGACAATGCGCCGCGCCCGGCGGTGCACCACCTGCAGCGTGTTGAGCGCGACCCGGTTGCCGAGCTCGATGTCGCGAAACTCGGGGAGTTGGTCGAGTTGAGAGAACGGAAGCAGCCAGGCCAGCCCGGTGCCGAAAGAGGTTCCGTAGTGCCGCTCCAGCTCGAACAGCGCTTCCTCCTGGGGTCGGCTCCACTCGTAGGCGGTTCGGAGGTCGTCGACGCTCAGTTCGCCGAGGCTCACGCGCAGCATCGACGTGTTGGGGAGGCGGCGAGCCGCATACGTTCGCAGTCGCTCGCCGGCCCACGGATGTTTGGCCAGCGAGGTGCGGTACTCGCCGTGGGGGTCGACGACGAGCAGGCCGTAGGCGCCGTTGGCCCGCATGACGCCGCCAGCCAACACTTGCATCAGGTTCGACTTGCCCATGCCGGTCGTGGCGAATATGCCGACGTGGGTGGCGAGGGCGGAGCCCGGGATGCCGACGGAGAAGTCGACGGTGGTCTCGCCCGATCGCAGCAGCCCGATAGGAAGGTCGCCCATGCGACTTTCGAGGAACGCGAAGTCGGTCGCTTCCGGCGCGACCACCTGGCTGAACTGGGTCGGAAGGCTCTTAGGTTTGCGGAACTCGGTGCCGTCGGGTGTGAGATAGCCGAGACACGAACACTTCGCCACCCGGTACGTGCGCCTCGCCTGCTCATAGAGCGGGTGCGCTCCGGCTTCCCCCCGAGCGTCGTCGGCGAGGAGCGTGCCAGCTACTCGCTCGGCCCAGCCTGGCTCCCGGTGTTCGGTGCCGTAGGTGACGTCGGTGATGCGGAAGAGATAGCGGCGACCGGTCGAGTCGTCGACGCCAACCAGCAGCTCGCCGAGGAACAGGTCGTCATCCGGCGCGGCCCGGAACTCGCCCTCTAGGACGTTGCGGCCATACAGCCGACCTCTGATCGTGGACTCGGTCATGAGCGCTCCATGAGTCGGTGGCGGTCGGCGAAGGCTCGCTCGCGGACATCGAACGGGACCCCGGTTGCATCGAGCAGGTCGTCGAGTTGCATGCGTACTTCTTGGCGGACCCAGCCCGGGCACGCCGCCAAGCGGTCGGCGACCGTCAGCGGGTACGGGTAGCCAGGAAAGGCCGCGTCGTCGCACAACGCGGACAGGGAGCCGAGAACGATCTCCGGATCGGCGTCGCCCGGCAGGTCGATTCTGAACGAGAAGCGGGCATCGGGGTCGAGGCGAGCCATCGCAACCTGGATGCCCGGCTCGACATCGCTGCGGGTGCGGGCCACCGGGGCCCACCACATCGCCCGCTCACCGAACAGCTCGGCCGCCTCCCGCTCGAGAGCACCCAGAAGCGGAGCGCCTCCCCGAGCCAGCGACGAGTGCTTAGTGACGCTTGCCAGCATCACGCCCCTTGAGGATGCCGCGGCGAAGAGTCTTGCCAGGTAATGCGATGGGATGCGCCAGTCGGGTTGCAAATCGCCGTCGACGAGGACCAGAGCCCCCGGATCAGCCTCGGCGATCGATCGCTCGACCGCATCCCATTCCCAGCGGTCGCGGAGCAGGTTGAGATCAACCGCGCAGTCCGCGGCCAGCCCATCAAGTGCCAACCCGGCCCGGGCGTCGGCCTGTTCGCCGAGGCCAAGCAGCGCGGGTCGCAGCTGGCCTTCTTCTTCGAACGTCGCCACACGGTCCTGGAAGCGGACGCGGCCCGCACGGGTCACGACGACCTGGAGGCACCGACCGTCGGCCACGAGCGCTTGCCCGCCATCGACGGCCCAGACATCGGCTGGCGCGTCGGTGCGGACCAACGGTCGCAACCCGATGACTGACTCGAAGACCAGGTCGGTGCCGTTGCCGGGGTCGGAGATGGCCGTGGCCTCACCGGTGAGCAGCGCGGCCAGCCGGGCTGCGGCTACTTCCAACGGGGCAGCGTTGGCGGCCGGGCCAGCGGCGAGATCGGTCATGCCCCAGGGTGCCAGTCAACCGTGACAGGCGGGGTGATCGCGCTCGTCGCCTCCGAAATTCCACTCGGGACGGTGCCGGGCCGACCCTAGACTCGGGCAAATGCCCACCCCCTCCAACGGTGCTGATGCGACCGCGCGCCCCGTTGGCAGGGTGGCTGCGTTCCTCGACAGCACGCGGCCATCGGCCATCTGGGGTTCGTCCCGGGTTCTGCTGGTCCGCCAACTTCCGGGCGTCAGCCGGCTCCTCACGTTTCTGACGCTCGTCGGCATGGTCGTTGGCGCGGTCCTCACCCCGGCGTTCACGATCGCCACTGGCGTGCTCGTCGGCCGTATACCGGCTGCAGTTACCGACGGCCTTGACGGCGGTGCTGGCTCGGCGCTCTACCGGGCGCTCGCGATCGTGGCTCTGTTGTATGTCGCGCAGCTCGGTCTGTTGCCGATGTTTGGGTTGGCTCAGAGCACCCTGGCCCGACGGTTCGATCGCCACATCAGCAACCGGCTGACCGCGGCCGCGCTCGCCCCGCCGTCGATCGCCCACCTGGAAGACCCAGCCGTGCTCGATCAGATCGCCAAGGCCGAAGGATTGATCGGCAGCTTCACTCCGGGCGGCGCGGTCAACGGCATGGTGCAGATGTACAGCACCCGGTTGGCCGGCATTGGCTCCCTCCTGATCATCGGCCGGTTCCGCTGGTGGCTGGCCGTGGCAATCTCGGTTGCCGTGTTGCTCGAGCGGGCCTGGTGGCGCCGGCTGTTCGACGACGTCACGATCGCGATCTTCGACAAGGGTCAGATTCATCGGCGGTCCAACTACTTCCGCGACGCCGCGTTGACCCCTGAAGCGGCGAAAGAGTTGCGCGTGTTTTCGCTGGAGTCGTGGATCGGGCGGCGATTCGATCAGGCCTGGCGCGAGGCGATGGCGACGGTGTGGCCGAAGATGAAGGGGAGGCCGACCACGTTCTTGGTGACCGGCTTGGCTTTCGTCGTGCAGATCGGCACCTTGGCGACCGTCGTCCTGGCCGGCATCGACGGACAGATCACGTTGGCAGTGGTCGTGATGACGATGAGCGCAGTCTTCAATGCGAGCTCGCTCGGCGCGGTCGGCGACTGGGACCACATGATCTCCGAGGGTGTTGCCACCATTCCAGTCATGCTCGAACTCGAACAGGAGTTGCTCGCGATGCGCTCCGAAGGAGGTGCGCCGGCAACCGGACTCCCCAAGCGGGAGATTCGTTTTGAGTCGGTGAGCTTCTGCTACGCGGGCCGTCCCGACCACGTCTACACCGATCTCGACCTCACTATTCGCGCCGGTGAGAGCTTGGCCATTGTCGGAGCCAACGGCGCAGGCAAGACCACTCTGGTGAAGTTGCTCGCCCGGCTTCACGTTCCGACCGGAGGCCGCATCACGGTCGACGGCATCCCGGTTGAGGATCTTGACGCCACCGATTGGCAAACCCGCATCGCCGCCATCTTCCAGGACTTCCAGCGGTGGGAACTGGCCGCCCGATACAACGTTGGGTACGGCGCGCCCGCTCATCACGGGGACATGGCCTTGGTCGAGCGGGCCGCCGATCGCGCCGGCGCCCTGAGCATCATCGAGGGTCTCGAGTCGGGCTGGGACACGCCGCTGTCCAGGCAGATGACCGGCGGCACCGACTTGTCCGGCGGCCAGTGGCAGCGTCTGGCTTTGGCCAGGGCTCTGATGGCGGTCGAAGGCGGGGCAGGAGTGTTGGTGCTTGACGAGCCGACCGCGAATCTCGATGTGCGCACCGAGGCCGAGATCTACGAGCGGTTCTTCGACCTCACCGCCGGGTTGACCACCATCGTCATCTCCCACCGGTTCTCGACTGTCCGCCGCGCCGACCGCATCGTCGTCCTTGATGAGGGCAGGGTCGTGGAGGACGGCAACCACGACTCTCTGATGGCCCTGGCTGGTACCTACGCCCGGCTGTTCACCCTGCAGGCATCCCGCTACTGGGATGACCCGGAATCCGACCCAACCAAGATCGCAGAGGCTGGCATCGGTGGCTGATCGCTGGGTGGGCGCCAGAGCCGTTGTGACCGCGGCTTTCAAGGCCGATCCTTGGCGTTCATCGGCGGTCACGCTGTTGAGGATCGTCCAAGGCGTCGCGACGCCGGGTTACGCGGTCGGACTCGGCATCCTCACCGAGGCTGTCGTGCAGGCTGATCGCGAGCGGGCCGTGATGGGCCTCGCCATCTTCGTGGGGTTGTTCATCGTGCAGTCATGGGGCAGCGCGCTGCGCTTCCCGCTCGACATGCAGGTAAGGGAACGAACCACCCACTACATCGACGAGGAGCTGGTGAGGCTCACCGCCACCACACCGACCCTCGAGCACTTCGAACGGGCCGACTACGCCGACAAGTTGCAGCTCTTGCACCAGCAGCGCAGCGCGCTGGCCAGCGCGCCAAGCGCGGTGATCTGGCTCGCGAACGGCGTCATCCAGCTCATCACCACTGTCGCCATCTTGGGTCGCCTGGATGCGCCCCTCCTGCTGCTCCCTCTGTGCGGCATCCCCAGTGCCGTCATCAGCCACCGAACATCCACTTCGCTGGAGAAGCTCAGGGAAGACCTGGCCGAGCGGGGCCGGATCCGTCGGCACCTGTTCCAGATGGCAACCGAGGCCGCGCCGGCCAAGGAGATCCGGGTCTTCGGGCTGCAGGACGAAGTCATCGATCACCGCGATCGGATCTGGAAGTCGATGGAGACCGACACGCTGCGGGTGACCATCCGCTACCAACTGGTCGCGGCCATCGGGTGGTCGGTGTTTGCTGCCGGCTACGTCGCCGCCCTGCTGCTTATGGTGAACCGAGCGAGCCGCGGCCAGGCAACCGTCGGCGACGTGGTCGTGACCGTGAGCCTGGGCGCCCAAGTGCGAGGGCGCGTGCAGCAGTTGACCAGCATGTGGCAGTGGCTGATCGAGTCGCTCAAGTCCGCTGACCGATACGCCTGGCTCATGGCTCATCACCGAACGGCCGTCGCGGCCACCCATCCACCCGAGCCCAAAGCGGTCCCTGAACGGTTGACCGATGGGATACGGCTCGAGGCGGTCAGCTTCGTCTATCCGGGCACCGACAAGCCCGTGCTCACGACGACCGATCTGCACATTCCCGCCGGGTCGATCGTCGCGATCGTGGGTGACAACGGGGCAGGCAAGTCGACGCTGGTCAAGCTCCTCGCTCGGTACTACGACCCTACGGAAGGTCAAATCACCGTGGATGGTGTCGACCTGCGCGACTTCGACGTAGACCACTGGCGGCACGTGCTCTCGGCCGGATTCCAGGACTACGCCAAGTTTGAGCTCATGGCCGCTGAGACGGTGGGTATCGGCGACCTCTCGGAGGCCGATTCACCCGGCGCTGTCGACTCCGCATTGTCCCGAGCCGCGGCAGACGGCGTTCTCGGTGAGCTGCCCGCCGGAGGGGAGACGCTGCTCGGGCGCAGCTTCGAAGGTGGCGTCGAGCTCTCTGGCGGTCAGTGGCAAAAGTTGGCCATCGGCCGCGCCATGATGCGGACCGAACCGCTGGTGCTCCTGCTCGACGAACCGACCGCCGCGCTCGATCCGCAGACCGAACATGAGCTGTTCGAGCGCTATGCCGCCGCGGCACGCGACGCCGGCGTTGGGCGAGGGGCGATCACCTTGCTCGTCAGCCACCGCTTCTCGACGGTCCGCATGGCCGATCTCATCGTGGTCATCGCCGACAACGGGATTGCCGAGGTTGGCACCCACGCGGAGCTCGTGGCCCAGGGTGGAACCTACGCCGAGCTGTTCGAGCTCCAGGCCGCGTCGTACCGCTAAGGGACCACGTACTTGAGTTTTCGGGAACAATGGGGGAATGCCTCGCCCCATCTGGAGTGGATCCATCAGCTTCGGCTTGGTCAATGTCCCGGTCAAGCTGTTCACCGCGGTGTCGCAGAAAGACGTGCGGTTCAACCAGCTGCACAGCAAGGACAACGCCCGCATCAAGCAGAAGCGTGTCAGCGCGGTCACCGGCGAAGAGATTCCGTACGACGAGATCGTTAAGGGCTATGAGGTCGCGCCCGACCAATACGTCGTGCTCGAGCCAAACGAGCTCGAATCGCTCGATCCGAAGGCGACCCACACGATCGAGATCGAGGAGTTCGTACACCTCGACCAGATCGACCCGCTGTATTTCGACAAGCCGTATTACCTGGTGCCCGACCAACGAGCTGGCAAGCCGTACAAGTTGCTGGCCGAGGCCCTCGAAGAGACCGACAAGGTGGCGATCGCGAAGTTTGTGATGCGCACCAAAGAGTATCTCGCCGCGATTCGCGTCAAGAACGGTGTGCTGATCATCGAGATCATGAACTACGCCGATGAGATCGTTGACGCCGATGATCTCGAAGGCCTCCCCGGCGACGACATCGAGCTCACCGAGAAGGAGGTCAAGATGGCCAAGCAGCTCATCGACTCCTTGACCGCGGATGACTTTGAGCCGGAGAAGTACGAAGACACCTATCGCGAGAAGGTCATGGAACTGATCGAGGCCAAAGCAGCCGGTGAGGTCTTCACCGCGCCGGCTACCGAAGCCGAGCCGGCCAAGGTCGAAAACCTGTTGGCCGCCCTCGAGGCCAGCGTCAACGCGGCCAGGGAGGCCCGGGGCAACAAGCCGGAAGACGACAAACAGAACGACGGCGCCGAGTGAAGAAAGCGACCGTCGAGATCGACGGCCACGAGATCTCCCTGACCAACCTCGACAAGGTTCTCTACCCCGAGACCGGCTTCACCAAGGGCGAGGTCATCGACTACTACGCCCGCATCGCCCCGGTGCTGCTCTCTCACCTCGACGGACGACCGCTCACCCGCAAGCGCTATCCCAACGGGGTCGACCAGCAGTTCTTCTTCGAGAAGAACACGCCTTCACACAAGCCGGACTGGGTCACCACCTCGGCCGTGTGGAGCGGGCACAGCGAGCGGACCATCGACTTCGTGGTGGCCGACAGCACGGCGACCATCGTGTGGCTGGCTCAGTTGGCCGCGCTCGAGTTGCACCCCCAGTTGCATCAGGGCGAAGCGCCCGACCATCCGACCGTGGTCGCGTTCGACCTTGATCCTGGGCCCCCGGCCGGACTGGCGGAGTGCTGCGAGGTCGCGCTGCTCCTCAGGGAGCTCTTCGGTGTACTCGGACTGGAGGCGTGGCCGAAAGTGTCCGGGTCAAACGGCATGCAGGTGTACGTGCCGCTGAACAACGGCACAACGACGTATGACGACACGAAGTCGTTCGCCATGGCCGTGGCCCAACTTCTCGAGAAACAACACCCCAAGCTCGTCACGTCGATCATGGCCAAAGATCAACGGACCGGGAAGATCTTCGTGGACTGGAGCCAGAACGACCAGCACAAGACGACGATTGCCGTTTACTCCATGCGCGCCAGAGCCCGGCCGACCGTCTCGACCCCCGTGACCTGGGCGGAGGTCGATGCTGGCGACCCCACAGCACTCGTCTTCGAGACCGGTCAAGTGTTGGACCGAGTGGCCGCGCACGGTGACCTGTTCGCCGAGGTCGTTTCGCGAAAACAGGACCTACCGGACTTCTCCGGCTGACCTGGCGTCAAGAAGCGGTGCAGATGGCCGATGATGGAGACGTGACCTCAGCGTCGACTGACTTGCCGCGCACCGCGACGGCTCATGGCCTGGCTGTTGAAGCCGTTGCCGACCTTGGCCGGGCCATGACCGACAACTTGGGCAAGGTCGTGCGGGGCAAGCCCGATGCTGTGCGCCTCGCGCTGGTCGCACTCCTCAGTGGCCATCACCTTTTGCTCGAGGACGTGCCCGGCGTCGGTAAGACCTTGCTGGCCAAAGCTCTGGCCCAATCGGTAGGGGGTTCGTTCGGCCGGGTTCAGGGCACGCCCGATCTGCTGCCAGCCGACGTGACTGGGGTCAGCGTGCTGCGAAGGGACACCGACGATTGGGAGTTCCGTCCTGGTCCCCTGTTCCACCACGTTGTGCTGGTCGATGAGATCAACCGGGCAACGCCCCGCACGCAGTCGGCGCTCCTCGCGGCCATGGAGGAGCGGCAGGTGACCGTCGACGGCACCACCTGGCCCCTCCCCGCACCGTTCTTCGTGGTCGCCACCCAGAACCCAATCGATCACGCTGGCACCTTCCCGTTGGTCGAAGGCCAACGCGACCGGTTCGGCTTGCTGGTCGAGCTCGGACCACCGCCTCGCCATGCCGAGAAGGAGCTCCTGCTTGGCGTTGGCGGCACCGATCACCTCGCCGAACTGGGCCCGGTGTGTCCTACGGACGGCATCGAGGCCGCAGTCGGGATCGTCCGGCAGGTGCATTGCGCGCCCGCCGTTGCCGACTATGTGCTCGACCTGGCCGACGGCACGCGACATCACCCGGATGTGCGGCTCGGTGCGAGCCCGCGAGCGAGCATTGCCCTGCTCCACTCGGCCAAGGCCAACGCCGCGCTCAGTGGGCGCCCCTATGTGTCGCCCGATGACGTTCGGGCTGTCGCCGTCGCCGCACTCAGCCATCGCCTCGTGCTGGCCGGATCGGCCGACGGAGGAGCGGCCGCGGCCATCGTCGAGCGACTGCTCGAAACGGTACCGACGCCGAAGGCCTGACGATGCGCCCTGGCCGGCTGAGCCGGACTGCGGTCACGCTGATCGCGGTCAGCTTGGCGTTGTGGGGGATCGCCCGCACGACGGGGTCAGGATGGATCATCGTGGTTGTGTCGGTGGCGGCCGGTCTGCTGATTGCTGGTGTCGTGATGCCCGCTCTGGCCATGATTCGCGCCGACATCGAGTTACAAAGCCCTCACGACGCGACGGCGGGTTCACCATCCGAACTCATCGTGACCGTGACTGGTCCCGCCATGCGGATCAGGGTCGTCGACCCGCCGGGGCCATGGACAAGCGTGGTGGGCGGCGCGGTTGGCGGCCTGGCGTTCGTGCCGGAATGCCGAGGCGTGCTGACCGAGGTGCGGTTGGCTGCGGAGTGCGGGGCGCCGCTTGGCGTCTTCTGGTGGAAGCGGCGGTGGAAGCGTCCGCTCACGCCCGCGATCGAGGTCGGTCCCGCCCCGCTTCCGTACGACGTTCCCGAGGCAGACGGTGCAGCCCCTGAAGATGGCGACGCACTTGCCCGGTCAGCCGGAGATGGCGACACTGTCAGGGGCGCCCGCGAATACCGTGCCGGTGACTCGGTTCGGCTGATGCACTGGCCAGCCACGGCCCGCCGCGGCGAGCCGATGATCAAGGAACTTGAGCGAGACCCTGAGCGCGTGCTCGTCGTGACTCCCGACCTCAGCGGTCCGGTGGATCAGGCCGAACGTGCTGCCGGCAAGACCGCGGGGCTGATCGGGGCCGCGCTCATCGCTGGTCGCCGCGTGGTGCTCGTCACCCGGGAACACTCCGGCACTGTCGCCGGCCCCGTCACCACCGCCACCGAGGCGGGCCGGCGTCTGGCCCGTGCTCACGGATCAGGCCCACAGCCCGTCCCAGATGGATTCGCCACAGGCGAAGTGATCGTGGTCGGGGCGTGGTGACATGAGCGCGATGGACAGCATCCGGAAGGTCAACGCCAAGGCCACCCCGGAGGAGTCGATCCCGTTCCGGGTCGCAGTGCTCATCGCTGTGCTGGCAGCCATCCACGCGGTTGTGGGCCAGGGGATCGGCGGTATCGGGCTTCAGATCGGTGCGACCGCCGGCGTCGCCGGTGGGTTCGCCTATTCGCACTGGGCGCGATTCCGACCAGGGTTTGTCCTGAAGGCGTTCCTCGCGATCGGTGTGGTTGTCGCGTTCGCCGGTTTCCTGATGCGGGTGTTCAGCGCATCGGAGGTTCTGGCCGTGCAGGTGCCGCTAGCAGAGCTCTTCCTCTGGGTGCAGGTGCTGCATTCCATGGATGTTCCCGCCAGGCGCGATCTTCTCTTCTCCCTCGTGTCGAGCCTCGTGCTCATCGGCGTTGCTGGCGTGCTCTCCCGCTCGACCGGCTTGGGTATCAACCTCGCGGTGTGGGCCGTGGCAGCTCTGGTTTCGCTGGCGTTGGCCTATCGCAGCGAGCTCCGTGACCTGCCGGCGCTTTCGGTGCGCGACGGGGCACCGTCACCTCCGCCAATCAAGGCGAGCGGTATTGGGCCAATCGTCGCCGCGGCAACGCTCGTGTTGGCGCTCGGCTTGCTGGTGATGCTGGTCGTGCCCCAGGCCGGTCCCGGTCGGGCGGTCACGTTTCCGGCCAGCCTGCGTAGCCGACTCGCCGTCCCGCAAGCGGGTGGGCTCTCCAACTCGTCGCTCGGCCAAAGTGACCCTGGCCGGCCCGGCGAGGACCAGGGCGGCCGGGCATCCTTCGGCTATTTCGGGTTCTCGACCGAGCTCGACACATCGATCCGAGGCCGGCCGGACAACACCCTCGTTATGCGGGTCAAGGCCTCCCGACCAGACTTCTGGCGAGGTCAGACGTTTGACAGTTGGGACGGCCGGACGTGGCGTCAGACCGATGACAAGCCCGAAGTGAATCGCAGCGAGTCGCCGATCAGCCTCCGGGGCGCGCCCGAGGACGTCGCCCAGCAGATCCGGGAGCGGGGCGAACCGTTCGTGCAGACCTTCTACATCGAGCGGGCCGGGCCAAACGTGATCTTCGCGGCCAACGTGGCTGACCAGCTCTACATCGCCGATCGCGCCGTCTTCGAGATGAGCGATGGCACGATCAGAACCGGTGTCGAGCTGAACGAGGGCGCCGTCTACACCGTGTCGAGCCGCCGGCTTCGGGTTGATGAGCCCATGCTGCGCAGCTCTGACGCGGTCCTCCTTCCCGACTCGCCGGATTGGCAGTCGCTGCGGGCTCGGTATCTGCAACTGCCCGAGCCTCTGCCCGCCAGAGTTGCGGCTCTGGCCCGGGATGTCACCCAGGGCGAGCCCAGCACCTATGACAAGGTGAGGGCGCTCGAACGGTGGATGGCGGTCAACACCACCTACACCCTCGACATCCCACCGCTGCCCCGTGGGGCCGACGCCGTTGAGCAGTATTTGTTCGAGGACAGGCAGGGCTTCTGCGAACAGATTGCCTCCTCGCTGGTGGTGATGTTGCGGTCCCTCGGCATTCCCGCCCGCTTGGCGGTTGGTTACACGCCGGGCGAACGGAACCCCTTCACCGGCCTCTACGAGGTTCGTGCGTCAGACGCGCATTCCTGGGCTGAGGTGCTGTTCCCCGGCGTCGGGTGGCAGGCATTCGACCCCACCGCGGAGGTTCCGCTCGCTGGCGACTACGTGTCCGACCGTGCTGGTTCCGGCCTGGCGACCTGGCTCGGTGGTCGTCTTCCTTCCCGCTCCACCATGATCCTGATCGCGACGGCGATCGGTGGGTTGTTGCTGGCCGGCCTGATCGGTGACCGAACGCGGCGCGTCGTCGTCGGAAGGAGCGAACGCCGGGCGCGCCCTTGGCGGGTGGTGGCCATGGATCGCCTCGAAGAGCTCGGTGCAGAAGCGGGACGCGAGCGACGCCCGACCGAGGCGCCAGCCCGCTACGCCAGAGCCTTGCGGTTCAGCGTGCTGCCGGATCCACGGTTGGAAGCGCTCGGCTCGGCGATCGAGGCTGACGGGTTCGGACCACGTCCACTCGGCGATGAGGAACGGGGCAAGGTTGATGCGCTGCTAGAGGAGCTCGAGCAGCGGGTCGCGGCTGGAGAAGCCCGGTCATCGTTCTGATTGATTCAGAAGTCCAGGCTGGATAACTCAGGCACCCAGTTCTTCGAGCGTTCCACGGCGGCCTTCCAGCGCTCCCGTGACGGTGCCTTGGTCGGCGTGACGACCTCCGCCGGTGACCAGAGCCCGGCGATCTCATCGAGGCCTGACCACACGCCGACGGCCAGCCCGGCGAGGTAGGCCGCACCGAGGGTCGTTGCCTCCAGCACAGGGGAGACCTCGACCGGACGCTGGCAGGCGTTGGCCAGCGCTTGCACAAAGAAGCCGTTTGCCGCCATGCCGCCGTCAACGCGTAGTCGTTCGATGGTCGTTGACCCGTCCGTCTCGGCCGCCTCGGCCAGATCGGCTCCACGGTGGGCCACTCCCTCGAGCACGGCTCGCACAATTTCGGCCCGACCCGTCCCACGGGTCAACCCAACCAGCGCGGCGCGCGCACCGAAGTCCCAATCGGGGGTGCCCAGCCCCATGAGCGCGGGCACGAACCACACGTCGCCGGTGCTGTCGATGCTGTTGGCCAGTTCCTCGGTGGCGGCGGCATCAGGAACGAGCCCGAGGTCGTCGCGGAGCCACTCGACGGCGGTTCCGGCGGAGAGCATGACTGCCTCGACGCCCCAAGTGGTCCGGCCGTCAATGCGGCGAGCGATGATCGGGAAGCAGCCACCACCGCCGCGCACGTCGAAGGACGGTCGAGACTCGTCGCCGCACATGTCAAGCATCCCGCCGGTGCCAAAGGTGATCTTGGCCTGTCCGGGTTCGACGCAACTCTGGCCGATGAGCGACGCCTGTTGATCGCCGGCGATTCCGGCGATCGGCGGTGAGCCGCTCACGGCTGTCGCTTCTCCGATGACACCGCTCGAGTCGACGATGGTCGGCAGGACCGAGCGAGGAATGTTCAGCGCGGCGAGGATCTCGTCGTTCCAGTCGGTGCCGTCCCCGAGCAGTAGGCCCGTCACGCCCGCGTTGGTTGCATCGATGACGTGCAGCGACCCACCGGAGAGATGCCACGCAACCCAGGTGTCGACGGTCCCGAAGCACAGGTCGCGGGACCGGTCAGGGTCGGCCATATCGAGGAGGAACGACAGCTTGGTGGCTGAGGCGTTTGGGGCCACGCGGTGGCCTTGGTCGCGCAGGGCAAGGCAGGTGCCGACGGTGCGCAGATCCTGCCATCCGACGCCGGGGCCGACGGGCTCGCCGGTGGCGCGATCCCAGACGATGGTTGATGCCCGCTGGTTGGCGATACCGACCGCGTCGACCGTCCCGGCGTCGGCCATGGCCGCGGCGGTCACCTCCATCACGCTTCGGGCCATCAGCCCGGCGTCGAACTGCACGAAGTTCGGCATGGGTGTCTCGGGCAACACCTCGCGGTAGCGGACGGCCCCGATTTCTCCCGTCCCGTGGACAACCGCGGCTCGGACGCCGCTGGTGCCGACGTCGACGACGAGAACGCTGCTCATCAGACCGCGCCTCCGGCCAGCCAGACAACGCCGTCGCCGAACGGGGTCGGCAGCCCAAGCTTGCCGGGGTTCAGTATCCCGTTTGGGTCGAGTGCTGCCTTGATCGCGACCAGCGTGTGGAAGCTGTCGCCGAGGGCCTCCTGCATGAACCGGGCCCGGTTGAGCCCGATGCCGTGGTGGTGGCTGAGAGCCCCTCCCCGCTCCAGGGTGGCGTTGGTGATGGCGTCCCACGCCTCCCGGTAGAGCCCGTCGGTGTCGTCCTCCCGTTGGCCGGCGAAGGTGAAGTAGAGGCAGGCGCCGTCAAGGTAGGCGTGAGACTGGTGCGCGGAGGCAGTCCACGCCCCCGGAACCGCCTTCACGGCCTCAACGGCTGCCTCGTACAGCCCCGGCAACATCGCCCACGGCCCGGCGATCTCACACGTGTCGACGACGAGACCTTGGGAAATGGCGCTCCCCAGCCCGCTGACGTCGTTGCGATGCCCCAGCCACCGCTCGACCAGGGCGTCGTCCTCTCGCTGACCATCTCGACACTCTTCAGCCGCGATGGACATGGTAGCATCGACGATGGCCGGGTCGCCCTCGTCGAGGATGATGAGTACATGGCGGTCTTCGATATCGAAATTTTGCTTTGACTCTCGATGGTCGTACAGGCGCTGGACAGCCGGCGTTGCGCCTCGACGCAGCATTCGGCGACAGGCCGCGAGTCCTTCTGCGAACGACGAAAACGACCACGCTGACCGTTGTTCGGACGCGGGCAGCGGGTGCACCCGCAGCGTGGAGCGGGTGATCACCCCCAGGGTGCCTTCGCTGCCCACGAATAGTTGGTTGAGGTCAGGACCGGAAGCGGATCGTGGCCCGCGGCCTCCCGTGCGGATCACCGAACCATCGGCCAGCACCACCTCGAGGCCCATCACCATGTCCTCGATCTTCCCGTAGCGGTTTGAGTACTGACCGGCTGATCGGCAGGCCAGCCAACCGCCGACGGTCGACAGCGCCATCGACTGCGGCCAATGCCCGAGCGTCACACCGTGGTTGGCGCGCAGGTCGCGCTCGAGGTCATCTCCGTAGGTTCCCGACCACACCTGCAGCAACAGCGAGTCGTCGTCAACGGCCTCGATGCCGACGAGGCCCGTTGTGTCGAGCGACACCCCTCCGTGCACCGGCACCGCAGAGCCACAGACGCCGCTCCGCCCACCGGCTGCGGTGACCGGGACCCGCTCGCTGTTGCACAGGCCAACGACGGCGGCGACTTCAGCGGTGGTACTCGGCCGAGCGATGACACCCGGCCGCGCCGGCAGCTCGCCTCCCGCGGCCCAGTTGATCGACAGCGGCCACCAGTCGCGCCCGGCCTCGGCCAGGTCGCCGGGCTCGGTGGTGACCGTGGGGCAAACCTGAGCGAGTCGATCGGCGAAGCCTGCGGGAAGATCGGTCGGTTCAAAGCGAGTGGGCGCGTCGTGCCGCGGCGTTGGCAGCGGCGGACCCTCGTGCCGCCCGTCGCCCATCAGGTCAGCTCCAAGTCGACTTCGGTCGCCGTCTGACGCTCGGCGTCGGCCACGGCGCGGAACGCGGCGGCTTGGTTGGTGGCCTCATCGGCAGTCCAGCCGAGCTCCGGTGCGAGGAGCCGGGCAACATCATCGGCCGCTGCGGCACAACCGTCGCGGTCGAGCAGGATGCCGCGAGTCCGCCGGCTCAAGACGTCGGTGACCGTCATCGCCATCTCGTAGCGGGCGGCAAAGACGGCCTCGGCCCGCAAGTAGGGGAGTCCGTTGACCAGGGGTCGGCCCAGATCGGGATCGGCCTCGATCATGGCCAGGATCACGCGAGCCTCGGTGCCATACCGATGGACCAGGTGGTCGAGCGTTGCGGCATCGGTCCCAAGCCGAGCGGCGGCGCCATCGCGCGTGAGTGCCTCATGGCCGACAGCGCCGACGAGACGGAGCTTCTTGGTGGCCGACTTGGGGGCTCGGTTAGGGAGCAGATCGACGACGGTGTCAACGGTGTCGGCCGCCATCTTCCGGTAGGTCGTGAGCTTGCCTCCGGTGATGGTGACCAGCCGACCCCCGGAGACCATGACCTTGTGCCGACGGGACAGGTCAGCGGTGCGGACGTCGTCGGTCTCTTTCACGAGGGGGCGCAGCCCGGCCCAGGTGCCCACGACGTCGCTGGCCTCGATGGGTGCGGTGATGAAGGTGTTGATGGCATCGACGATGTACCGCACGTCGGCTTCGGTGCAGCGGGGATCGTCGAGCGGTCCGTCGTAATCGGTGTCGGTTGTGCCCAGATAGACCTCGTCGCCCCATGGCACGACGAAAATCGACCGGCGATCCTTCGGGACGGGTACGACACACGCGATGTCGCACGGCAGTTTCGCCCTCGGCACGGTGATGTGCACGCCCTTGGCTGGCCGGATCGAGTCGGGGTCGGAGCCTTCGGCCATCGCCCGAATCTCATCCGACCACACGCCGGTGGCATTGACGACCACCGCAGCCCTGATTTGGGTGCCGTCGGCGAGGCGAGCGCCGGTCACGGTGTCGTCCTCGGAGATCAGGTCGGTGACTGGTGCGTGGTTGACCGCGACCGCGCCGTGGTCGAGCACCGCGGTGCGGAGCACGGCGAGGGTGAGCCTGGCGTCGTCGGCTCTGGCGTCCCAGTAGAGGAACCCGGCCACGAGGCGATCAGTTCGAAGGGTGGGGAAGTGTTCGAGCACCTCCTCCTTCGTCACCCGAGAGTGCCGGCGCCCGATCCGCACGCCTCCGGTGAGGTCGTAGAGCCACAGCGCGGTGCGGTAGGCCTTGGCCACGGCCTTGTTGACCGCGCCATCCTTGCCGAACAGCGGGATCAGGAAGGGCAATGGGCTCACCAGGTGCGGAGCGTTCTCGAGAAGGCGCTGCCGTTCGGCCAGGTTCTCGTAGACCAGGCGGTACTCCTTCTGTTGCAGGTACCGGAGCCCGCCGTGGATCAACTTCGACGACTTTGACGACGTGCCTGATGCGAAGTCGTCCTTCTCGACCAAGGCGGTGCGCAACCCGCGCGCGGCCGCGTCGAGCGCCACCCCCGCCCCGGTGATGCCGCCGCCGATCACGAGCACGTCGTACTGGTCGGCTGCGAGTCGCTTGAGCGATGTCGCCCGGTCGAAGGCGGTGCGGGCGGCCGGCTGGCTCACGCGCCCATCTCCGAATAGGGCGTTCGGATTCCATCTTTGAGCAGGGTCTTGGCTACACCGAGGCGTCGGGCAAGCAGGACCAACCCGATGACGACGTAGATGATCGAAAACGCCACCAGTTCGGTGTTGTGGTGCTCGGCCGGAACCACCGCGCCCAGGATGAACTGCGCCCAGAAGAGGGTGAACAGCGCCCAGGCCTCCTTGACCGACATCTCCAAGTTCAACAGCACTGTCACCGCGAAGAACGACTGTGCCGCGGTCAGGAGGACTTCGTCGCGCTGTCGAGCGATGAGTGGGAGCCCGTTGGTGCTGCCCGACGCGATGGCGAAGGCGATGGGCAAGGTGCCGACCAACAGCGTCCATTGGTTGACCTTCGACGATACGAGGGTGCCGAGGGCGGCGTTGGTGTTGAGGCGATAGGCGTACAGCAGCGCCACGAGCAGTTCTGGGGCCTCGGATGCGAGCGGGGCCAGCCACTGAACCAGGAAGAACTCGCTGATGCCGAGCGTGGCTCCGGTGTTTACAAGGGCTTCGGCGAAGTGCTCAGCGGTCAGGAGGATGACCGTGGCGGCAAAGAAAAAGAGGCCGATCACACTGCCCCGTCGCCCGGCTGTCGAGAACGATCCAATCCAGCGTGCCGGTCCGACCAGGTGCGGCTCCTCCGCCGGAGCTCGCGAGATCCGGATGGTGTAGGCGATGAAAATCGCGACGAGGATGGCCGCGTCGACGAGGGTGATGGACTTCTTCAATGGCAACGTCAGCGAGTACATCGTGGCGATGGCAAGGAACGACAACTCCACGGAGTGCCTTCGGTTGAGCTTGATGCCGTGCATCTTCACGCCACGCCCTCGGTAGCGCCACCACGCCATGAACACGACTGCCGTCCAGCCGACGCCGATGAGCAAGCGGTTGGCGCCGGTCATGTTGGCCAGGGCCAGCGCACAGTTAGTCTCGCCGGTCGCGCCAGGCGCTTGGCACGCCGCTCCGAACTCCTGGACCGCGTTGCCGCCCTTGATGGCGAACACCAGATCGACGGCGTACTCAGGCAGGACGGCTATGAAGGCGAGCACGGCGATGGCCAAGCCCGCGCTGATGTCGAGCTGTGCGGCCTCAGCGGCCCACGACAACAAGAAAGCCGCCCCGATGATCGACATGCCGTAGATCAGCGCGTCGATCGGGTCGGAGACGTGGATGCCACCCAGCCGGAACACGATCCCAGGGACGGTGGTGGCGATGGCCAGAACCAGCGAAAGCTGCTGCCGGCCGGGGTGGATGTCTTCGTGGAGATCCTGGTCGGTTGTCGTCACGCCGGGCCATCCTAGGAGTCGCCACGGGCCCTCCGACACTTTGGCCTTGATCCTCAAGTTGGGGGGTGGGGGCTGCCGATGAATAGGGCACTGTGGGTGAGCCTGGAACCGTCAAGACGTGTTCAAGTTGCGGGCGCCTGCTGAATCGGGTCACCGGCAAGTGCGTCTGTGAGACCTGGGACGGCGGCGCGCCGCCGCCGGTCAATACCGTCGCGCCCGCACCAGTGGCCCCGCCGGTACCAGCGGCCCCGGTCGCTCAGCGGCCCGTCCCGCCGCCGGCGCCTGTCGCGCGACCCACGCATCGGCCCCAGCCCGCTCCGCCGCAGGCACCGATGGCGCGTTCTGAGCCGCCGACGACTGGCGCGCCGAGTCCGGCCCAACCCGCCGCTCGACCATCGGCACCCCCGCCGAGCATGGCCGGCCGAGCCCAACCGGTGACCGCGGCCCGTCCTGCCCCCCGGGTCGAGCAATCCGGGCGTGGAGGCGTGGCCGCGCCCGCGCGCCCAGCCCCATCGCCAGCCGGATCGCCAGCCCCATCGCCGGCACAGACCGCCCAGACCGCTCACGCGCCTGTCAAGGGTCGGCCGTCGCGCAAGGATCGCACCGCCAGCGCTCGGGCTGATGCCCAAGCCGTGCGGGCCACCGGTGAGGTAGTAGTTCCGGCGTCGAACCCGGAAGGAGCGCCGGCGGCCGCGCTGCTCGGGCTTCGCGGCGCGGGTCGCGGCGCCCGGCACCTAGTCATTGGCCCCGGATGGTTGGCCTTGGTGCGAGCCAAGCGAGTCAGCCCAGCGAACGCCGTCCGCATGTCGGTCGGACAGTTGCGGACTGCGGACCCGTCCGCCGTTGTGATCCCAGACGAACAGATCGTCGCGGCCGACGTCTGGCAGTGCCCGATCGGTGGGCAGGTGACGATCACGCGGCGCCACACCGCGCCGATTGCCTTGACCTGGATTGGGCGGGCCAACAAGGCCGTCGACGCGGAAGGCTCCTTGGGCACCTGTTTCCGGGGCCGGGTCGATCAGGTCAGCCCCGATCCCCGCACGTGGGCCAGGTTTTTCGTGCCGCGACTTGTGGCCATCGTCGTGGCCGTGATCGTCGTCTCCGTCGGCGGCACGGTGCTTGGGTCGATCCTGGCTGGCGATCCGCCGCCGAAACAGGCGGTCGCCGGGCCCGCGCCGCTTTCGGCTGAGGAAACGGCGATCCGGGATTCGCTCGGCCAGACCTGTCCGGCATGGCAAACCTTCGCCTCGTCGCCGCGATGGGAGCTTCCCACTCAGGAAGCGACACGAGCCGTGGTTGATGCCGTGAGCCCGCACTTGGTCGCCGCCGCGTCGCTTGATCCCGCGCTCGGCCCATCAGAGGCTGAACTGGCATGGCTTGGAGGCTGGGCCGTCCGTCCGGCAGAGGAAGCCAGTCGGGAGTCGCTGGCCCGGATCCGCTACTCCATGGAGCAGGTCTCGCTGGCTTGCCAGCCCCGAGCCTGACCGAGAGGTCGAGCACGACACCGTCCTGACCATCGACGCAGTGTCATCCCTGGTCAGCGACTTGCTTGCTGACTGATCGTTTGGACTTCACCGCCGGTTGTCGTCCATACTGCGCCGCCGGTCTGCATGCGGCCCCCCACCGGCGGGTAGGGGCTGCGGCCGGGGCCGAACGTCCATATTTTCGACCACGAGTAGCGCGAGGGTGATCCCCCCTGACGAATCTGAAGTGGCGGCAGCGTGCCGCCTGCCAGGGCATCGAACCAGAGATCTTCTATCCCATCACCGATGACGAGGCCGAGGCGGCCAAGTCGGTCTGTGACGCGTGCGTAGTTCGCCAACCGTGCCTCGAATGGGCGCTGACGAGCCGCGAGCGCGACGGTGTGTGGGGCGGCGCCACCGAGAAGGAGCGCCGCCGGCTCATCCGGCAGCGCCGCAAGTCGGCCTGATCCGCGGAGTGGCGGTAGGTTCCCGCCATGGACTTCGATCTCCCTGAAGAACTTGCCGAGCTGCAGACCACGTGTCGCAAGATCGCCCAGGAGAAGGTGAAGCCGCGCGCTCGCGAGATCGACGAGACCGGCGAGTACCCGCAAGACATCTTCGAGGTCTTCCGCGACGCCGGCCTGCTCGGGCTGTGTATCCCGACGGAGTACGGCGGCGGCGGAGCCGGCATCCTTGGCCTCACGATCGCCATCGAAGAGGTGGCCAAGTACTCAAACACCGCGGCGCTGATGCTGCTGCTCACCCGGCTACCGACCGGTCCGGTGATGATCGCCGGCTCGGAGGAACAGAAGCAGAAATACCTCCCAGACATCGCTGACGGGTCGACGCGTTCGGCGTTTGGGCTTTCCGAGTCGCAGGCCGGGAGCGACGTGATGGGCATGCGCACCAAAGCGGTGCTCGACGGCGGCGACTGGGTGCTGAACGGCACCAAGTGCTGGATGTCAGGTGTGGTCCAAGCTGACTGGTACACAGTGTTTGCCAAGACCTCAACCGACGTCACCGAGCGCAAGCACGACTCCATCACCGCGTTCATCGTCGACCGCAACCTCGATGGGCTGGAGGTCGGCTCTACCGACCGGAAGATGGGCGTCAGGGGCGTCGATACCGGCGAACTGCTCCTGCGCGACGTGAGGGTCCCAGCCGAGAACGTCATCGGCGAAGTCGGAGGCTTCCGGCTGGCCATGATGGGTCTCAACTCGATGCGCCCGATCGTCGCGGCTCGCGGCATCGGCTTGGCCGAGGGTGCGCTTATGTATGCCACCGAGTACGTGAAGGAGCGGGCCGCGTTCAACAAGACCGTCGCCGACTTCCAAGGCATTCAGTGGGAGATCGCCAAGATTGCTACGGAGATCGAGGCAGCCCGCCTCCTGACCTACCGGGCCGCGTCATACGCCGATCAGGGCAGGTTCACCAAGGAGTGGGTGCCTTTCCTGTCGATGGCTAAGTATTACGCCACTGAACTGGCTGTCCGAGCCTCCGATGTTTCGCTTCAACTGCTCGGAGCAGCCGGGTACATGAAGGACCACATGACCGAGCTCTACTACCGCGACGCCAAGCAACTGACCATCGTCGAAGGCACGTCGCAGATCCAGCTAGGCCTCATCGCCAAGGGAGTCCTCGACCATGACATCTGGTGGGACTGACGGGCCATGCCGGAGGTGACGCTCGAGGAGCTCGGCGGGTGGCCGTTTGTTCTGGCGCGCTTGGTCGCGGCTGAAGACCTGACGTCGGTGCAGGCTGGCGCGGCGCTGACCGGGATCCTTGAGGGACGGGCGACCCCCGCTCAGATTGCGGCGTTCATGGTGGCGCTGCGCATGAAAGGCGAGACGGTCGAGGAAATGACCGGGCTCGTGGGAGCGATGCTGAGCTTCGCAGAACCGGTGCCAACGGTCGGCGACGTGATCGACACGTGTGGCACTGGCGGAGATGGCAGCCACAGCATCAACGTGTCAACGATCGCGTCCTTCGTGGCCGCTGGAGCGGGAGCGGTCGTATGCAAGCACGGGAACCGCGCCGCATCCTCCGCGACCGGGTCGGCCGACCTGCTCGAAGCGCTCGGTGTAGCCATTGACCTTGGTCCGGCCGGCGTCGCCCGGTGTCTCGAGGAGGCGGGGATGGGTTTCTGCTTCGCCGTCCGATTTCACCCCGCCATGCGGCACGCCGGACTGCCCCGGCGCGAGGTGGGCATCCCGACTGTGTTCAACTACCTCGGGCCCCTAGCCAACCCGGCTCGCCCCAAGCGCCAGTTCGTCGGCGTGAGCGACGCTCGTATGGCCGAGAAGATGATTGGTGTGCTCCAGGCAAACGGCGCGGAGCATGCGATCGTGGCCTATGGCCACGACGGGTTGGACGAGTTGACCACGACAACGACCAGCACGGCAATGGAGCTCGTCGACGGGCGAGTGCGCACCTACGCCGTCGACCCGGCTGCGCTTGGCCTTCCGACCGCCACGATTGATGACCTGCGGGGTGGCGATCCCGCCACCAACGCTCGGCTCGCTCGCGCCGTGCTGGAGGGTGAGGTCGGACCTCATCGAGACATTGTCTTGCTCAATGCGGCCGCGTCGCTGGTGGTGGCCGACATCGCGTCCGACCTGGCCGATGGTCTACATCGAGCCGCGTCCTCAATCGATGAAGGCCTGGCCGCGTCGGTGCTCGACCGGCTCGTCGCCACGTCGCAGGCAGCGGCTCAAGCAGAGTCGGATTGAGGCCTGGGCAGCCGAGGCATCGGCTGCCCGTCAAGTTCATGGAGGGCGGCATCGAGCGCGTCGAGCCGGTCTGCAATGCGATCGATGGCGCGCTGGCCGCCGTCGGGCTGTCTCGCCAGTTGGATGATCCGGCGCGCGGCTTCAGACAATGCTGCGCTCTCGCCATCGAGCTCGTTCAGCAGTCGACCTCGCTGCGCGCTCGGGGCTCGAGCGGCCAACACCAACTGCTCATCGAGCGCGCACGCGTGAGACTCAAGCTCCGCGACGAGGGACTGCAGGTCGAGTGAGGTCGTCGATGCGTCGAGGGCGAGGCGAACCGACGAGACGCTCTGTTGGAGGCGGCGATGGAGGCGGGCCGGGCGCCGCACAGAGGCCTGCCAGGACAAGGGCGCCGGCCCCCGAACCTCAGGAACGACCCGGCTGGATCGGCGAACAGTCCTAACGACGATGAACAGCGCGACGATCACGATGAGGGCGACCAGTGCGGTCAGGCCGAACAGGGTCCACAAGAGCGCCTCCACCAGGTCCACGATACCGACCGTCGGCGGGGTGCCGAAGCTGCTTGGCCCCGCCGCCGGGCTGAAGATCCGATTGCGACTGCAACTAGGATCACGCGCCATGCAACAGCTCCTGCGCCGCATTGCTCGCCGACTGCTGAGGCGACCGTCGGCGCCGCCGCCCGCTCCACCGATCGACCGAATCGAGGGATCAGCGCGGGTGCGCACCTTCGACGTCGCCGGTCAGGAACTGCTTCTGGGCGATGCGGTCGGCGCCAAGGCCCTCGACATCATCGTTACCGAGATCGGCGTTGGCGCCTACGACTTCTCCGACATCACCTTTGAGCCGGGTGATGTGGTCGTCGACCTCGGTGCCCACGTTGGTGCTGTTTCGATTTGGCTGGCCAAGAAGTATCCCGGCTTGAAGATCTACGCCTATGAGCCGATCCCTGAGTCGTTCTCGCAGCTCCAAGCCAACCTTGAGCGCAATGACATCACCAACGTCGTCGCCTTCAACGTCGCCGTCACGGGGGACGGCCGCGACCTCGAAATGGTGGTGTGGCTCGACGACAACTCAGCCGGTGGCACGGCGGTGTACGCGGACCCGGACAACCCAGCGTTCGAAGGTCGTTCCCGGCATGTGCCGTCGACGACCCTCGACGAGATCTTTGCCGCCAACGGCATCGAACGGTGCAAGATGTTGAAGATCGACATCGAGGGTGGCGAGTACGAGGTGCTCCCAGCCACCACCATCCTCGATCGGGTCGAACACGTCAGAGGCGAGTTCCACTACAACACGAACTTGAAGAGCCAGGGGCTGTTGATGGGCGATCTTGGCGCGAAGGTGGAGGCCATCGTCGGCCCGGGCCGAGTGCGCTACACCGAGTGCCCGATGGTCGACTTCTGAGCTGTCGGCGAGCATCGAGTCTCCGTGGCCCTCGGCCGTTGGCCCGGCATGCCTGGCACTAACCTCCCCGTCGATGACGACCACGCAACCCGAAGAGGAGAACGTCGACGCGCTCATCCGCCGCCTGAGAGCGCGAGTGCAGGAGCGGCGGAAGGCGGGGGCGTACCCGCCCGACCTTGAGGACAAGCTCGACGAACACTTCGACCGGGTGGCGGCCCACCTGCAGCGACCGTATGACCACGAGCGGCTGCACGCCGCCCTGGGCAACCTCGAACAGAACATGGGTTTCAGCCCCGCACGCATCGAGGTCAACTCGTCGGTTCCGGGCGGCGGTGCCATACACAAGGCCGCGGCCAAGGTTGTCGGCCGACAGACCGCAGGCATCCTGGCCCAGTCGCAGACGTTCGCCGAGGCTGTCCGTGATGCACTACGCGAGGTCGTGGCCGCGATCGAGCATCCCCACGGCCACGACCATGTTTCCCTCATGGGCCAGATCGACGCCTTGTTCGACCGAGTCTCAGCCTTTGAGCGAGCACCGGTGGAGAGCGGCGCCGCCGTCGCAGACTTGCGACGCCGCGTTGCCGACCTCGAAGCGGACGCACTAAAGCGCGGGTTCCGTCCGTGGTTCTCGGCGGAGGACTTCGAAGAGGCGTTTCGAGGGAGCGCAGATGAGTTACGCGGTCGCTACGCCGATCTGGCCGGCCGGTTCGAGGGCATGCTCAGCGTTGTCGACATCGGCTGCGGGCGCGGTGAGTTCATCGATATCCTGCGGGCCAATGGGCTGGAAGCATCCGGTGTGGAGATCGATCCAGATTTGGTTGAAGCCGGCCGAGCTCGCGGGCTCGACATCGTTGAGGGCGATGCAATTGGGTGGCTCCGGTTACAGGACGACGAGTCGGTTGACGCGCTAAGCCTCATCCAGGTGATCGAGCACCTCAGCCCCCAGGAAGTAGTCGACTTCGTCGCGTTGTCGGCCACGAAGTTGAAGAAGGGTGGCCTGCTCGTGGTCGAGACCGTCAACCCGCAGTCGCTCTACGTGTACGCGCACTCCTTCTACCTCGACCCGACGCATTCCCAACCGGTCCATCCCTCCTACCTGTCGTTCTTGTTTCAGCAGATCGGATTTGCCATCGTTGAGATCGATTGGCGCTCTCCGACGCCGGCCAGCGATGTGTTGGACGACGTGGCTGATGACGCGCCCGGGGCGTCGGTGCACAATGCGAACACGAAGCGACTGAACCAGCTGCTCTTCGGCTCGCAGGACTACGCCGTCATCGCCCGCCGCTGATGGAGATTCACCAGGTTGTCGTTTCGGCGACGCCAGGCGATGCGGTTACCAACTCGGCCCTCGAATGTCGGTCGCTCCTCCGGCAGGCCTGCCGCTCCGAGGTGTTTGCCTATTACATCCATCCAGAGCTCCATGACGACGTCCTGCCGCTGCAGCATTACGGGAGTCGAAGTACCGACATCACACGAGATGTGCTCCTTTTCCACGCCTCGATTGGCGCGCCGGAAGTGTTTGCTTTCCTGCGCCGACGGCCTGAGCGACTCGGGATCATCTATCACAACATTTCTCCGGCGCCATACTTCTATCCGTACGATCCTGCGTTCGCGGGGCTTCTCGAGGGTGGACGTCGCGAGCTCCGTTTGCTGAGAGATCGCGCGGAGATAACGCTGGCCGACTCGCAGTTCAACGCCGGCGAACTGATCGAGATGGGCTACGCCGATGTGAGGGTGTCGCCGCTCATTGTCGATGTGTCTCGCATGCAGAGAGTCGCGGCGGGGCCGGCCACCC
>JBPCMH010000222.1:0-8675 GCA_051002495.1 Acidimicrobiales bacterium | reverse complement strand
CTTGCTGCGCACGAACCACAGCGCCAGGCCGCCGCAGATGATGGGCACGACGATGAGCACCATGATCTCCACGCCCTTGAGGTCGCGCCCGCCCATCTGGATGAAGCCGGTGAAGAGCAGCGGGAGCCGTTTTCCCTCGCTGGCCTGAGCGTCGGTGCGCTCGAATAGCAACAGAACCAGCCCGACCGTACCTTGCGCGAGGGCGATGGTGGCGACGAGCGAGACAAGCCTCGGCGCGCCGCGAAGCTTGCGCATGACACCGTGTTCGAGCGCCCATCCGTTGAGTCCGACCAGCACGAGTGCGAGCACGGTCGCGATGACAAACCGACCGCCAGAGCCGCGCTCGAACGGCAGCCAAGAAAACGGTGGGAACGACGACTTCTCGGTCATCCACCAAGCCAGATAGGCGGTGAGCAGCCCGAAGAAGGGCTGGGCGAAGTTGAGCACGCGGGTGCCCTTGTAGACGAGGACGATGCCCAGCGCGAGGAGACCGTAGAGCAGGCCCTGCACCAGGCCGTCCGCGACAACGCCGACGAAGTCCATCAGCCCTGCCCTCCGAACCCGGCCGCTGCGCCGGCGAGGAACACCGAGCGCAGCAGATCATCGCGGTCGAGCAGTCCGCCTGAGGCGCCCTGGTACCGCACTTCGCCCTTCTCGAGGAAGTAGGCCCGGTCGGTGTAGCCGAGCGCGAACGTGGCCTGCTGCTCGACGATGACCACGGTCAGGCCCTCCTCCTCGTGCAGCCGCTGCACGGTCTCCATCAAGCGCTCGACGACGATCGGAGCCAAGCCGAGCGACAGCTCGTCGATCATGAGCACCTCGGGGCGCGTGATGAGCGCGCGAGCGGTGGCCAACTGCTGCTGCTCGCCGCCTGACAACGTGCCGGCCTGCTGTCCGAGCCGATCCTTGACCCACGGGAAGTAGCCGATAATGCGTTCGATCTCAGCCCCGAGCGTCGACTGGTCCTCGAGCAGGTAGCCGCCCATCTTGAGGTTCTCCGCCACGGTCAGAGTCGGGAACATCCCCCGGCCGCCGGGCACATGCCCCAACCCGAGTCGAACGACCTCCTCCGCCGCGAGCCCGGCGAGATCGGTGCCCTTCCACCGGATCTCGCCCGCGGTGACCGGAATCAGCCGGGACGCCGCCTTGAGAACGGTTGACTTGCCCGCGCCGTTGGTGCCGAGCAGCGCGACGCGCTCCCCCTTGTGCACGGTGAAGTCGACGTCGTAGAGCACCTGGACCTTGTCGTACATCACGTCGATACCGGTGACCTCGAGCAGCACCTCACCAGCCGACTCCTCGACCGGTGGGGGCGCGGAGCGACCCTTCGTCTTGGCCCCACCGCGGGCCTTCTTGCCCCCATGAGTGGAGCCGGACGCCTCGGCAGTCTTCTGACGCTCCGTCGGGGTGCCCAGATAGGCCTCGATCACCGCGGGGTCAGCCTGGACCTCGTCGGGATTGCCCTCGCTGAGGTTCTGCCCCGCGTCGAGGCAGTAGATCCAGTCGGACAGGCTCATCACCAACGGCATGTCGTGTTCGATGAACAGCATCGTCGCGTTGGTCTTGGCCTTGATGTCACGCAGCAGCGGACCCAGCGCCTCGGTCTCTTTCTGACTGATGCCCGATGCCGGCTCGTCCAACAGCAGGAAGGTGGCCTTGAGCGCCAACATGCAACCCAGCTCGAGCAACCGCAGCGTGCCGTAGGAGAGCTCCGACGCAAACTTCTCGGCGAAGGCCTGCATCCCGATCAGCTCGATGGTCTCCTCCGCCTCGGCCCGCAGCCGCTTCTCCTCGGCCCTGGCACTCGGCAGACGCAACGCGTCGGCAAGTGGCCCGCTCTTGCCGTGACGGTGCAGGCCCATCATGACGTTCTCGACGACGGTCAGGTAAGGGAACAGACGCACGTTCTGCAACGTGCGGCCGATTCCGAGCTCGGCGCGGTCGCCCGGCGCGCGCCGCAGCAGGTCGCCGCCACGGAATGAGATGGCGCCCGTGGTGACCGGCTGAAACCCCGAGATGCACTCCATCAGGGTGGTCTTGCCCGCGCCGTTGGGCCCGATGAGGCCGACAATCTCGCCCTCACGCACCTCGAGGTTGACGGCATCCAGTGCCGCGAGCCCGCCGAAGCGCACCCCGACCTCTGTGCAGCTCAAGATGACCTCCGACGACGACCGTTCCGTCGACGCCGGCATCAGAACTGGCTCACGAACCCGGGCGTGAGTTGCTTGTAGGTGCGATCTGACAGCGCCTCATACGGCACCCAGGCCTTGGCGCCGATGATCCGGTTGGGAGATCCCTTGAACGTCAAGGGCGCGGTGACCAGGTTGGCGTAGCCGTCATACGCGCTGAGCGCGGCCACCAGCCGCTCCCGCGTCGGATCCGGACCGGCGTCGGTGAGGGCCTTGGTCCAGAAGTGGACGATCTGGTAGCCGGCAGCGCCCCCTTGACCGTCCTTGACCCAGTCGTCTTCACCGTTGATCTGGGCCCACTGCTCGTGAGCGGTCTTCAGCGCACCGCAGGCCGGGGCGTACGGGTTCTTGCCGTCCTTGGGCAGGTAGTAGCAGCCGTTGGAGATGCCCCGGACACCGGTCCAGGAGCCTTGCATGAGCGTCAACGCCACATCGCTGTCGTGGGCGAAGTTGCTGAAGGTCCACATCTTTCCTAGCAGCACCGTGTTGCCGCATTCGGCCACCATGCGAGAGGTGGTGATCGGGTCCTGCACGGGGACGAGGATGTCAGCCCGAGACAGGTCGGAGCACTCCTGGCTGTAGGTGGTCTGCTGATCGGGCTTCTCGATCTTGGTCAGCACCGTGAACTCGAGTCCGTTGCGGGGGAGCGCCGCCTTGAGAGAATTGACCGGACCGTCCATGAACGGCGAGTTGAGCTGGGAGATGCCGATCTTCTTCAACCCGAAGTAGGGGCTGCCCTGGCGCTTGGTCTCCACGCCGAGGAAGTCGGCCAACGCCACCATGAGCTGGTCATAGCTGGAGGTGATCTGGAACATGCCGATGTCCTTGAACAGCCCCTCTGGACCGCCGGCCGCCATGTACGGCGTGTTGCGCTTTTTGGCCTCAAGCGCGACTTGGTAGACCTGATCGACGCCGAGCGTGCCGCTCACGAAGAACGGCTTGTAGCCGTTGACCAGCGCTTGCGCGGCACGTTGCCCACCGTCGACGGTGTATCGGTCGTCCTCGACGACGTAGTCGATCTTCCGCCCGTGGATGCCACGGTTGTTGAGGGCCTTGATGAAGATGTCGACCCCCTCAAGGGGGTCCTCGGCCAGGTTGAGTGGTGCTCCGTTGAAGGTCTTCGGAGCGTGCAGGCCCCACTTGATGGTGGAAGCCGACACGCCCGTGCGATCGCCGGCGACCTGTGTGGTTCCGCCGCCGCCCGGCGTCGTGGCGCCCGGGGTGGTGTTGGAGCCGCCGCCACCCGAGGTGCCGCCACCGGGAGCAGTACCACCTCTACCGGGGTTGGTCGGGTTGCCTTGCGCGTCGAGCGGGCCCTGCGGACCGAGGGGGTCGTTGGGATCAACGGGCTGACCATCTGGTGTGGTGACCCCGGTCAATGCTCCCGGATCGCTCCCACCCGAGCCGCCGGGACCGGAGGCGACGCCGAACTCGGGCTCGCCGGCAATGGAGAACACACCAATGATGCCGCCGAGGAGCAGCACGAGAACGAGGCCGCCGAGTCCAAGAACTGCGGCGACGAACTGAGGGCCACCCTCCTGCAGGAGACGCCACTGCTCCTTCAATCCACTTACAGGTAGTCCGTTCCCAGATCCCCCAGATTCCATGAGCGCGGATCCTACCCGCATCCACTAGGCAAAAGAACTAGGGCGGCCCGCGTCGGCGTCACGCTGCGCCGATACCCTCACTCGATGGCTGATCCGGCGGAGAACTCGGGGCTCACCCCCGACCAGCAAACCGTCGTCGGCCACACCGGCGGGCCCCTGCTCGTGCGAGGACCAGCGCGGAGCGGCCGAACGACCGCATTGTTCGCCCGATGGCGACGCCTCGTAGCCGATGGACACGACCCGGCCGAGTTACTCGTCGTGTGTCAGGATGCCGCCACCGCCCGACTAGCTCGGGCCGCGCTGCTTGCCGCACATGACCGGCCGGCGGCGGTGCTCAGCGTCACCAGCCCTACGGGTCTGGCCTACGACCTGTTGTCACGGACCGATCTGAACCCCGTCATCATGCAGCCCGGGCAGCAGCGGGCTCGCGTCCGAGAAGCGCTTCGCTCACTCTCGGCCGAGCAACTCAACGGGCTCAGCCCGGCCGGGATCACCGACGCCGTGGTCGAGGAGGTGCGCGTTCTCGCCTCCGTCGCTTCGCCAACCGATCTCGCCGCCGCCGTCGAGCGAGCGGCGAGCACTGCGGTCGGCCCTCGGTGGGCCGCCGCGGCGGCGGCCATCTCCATCTACCGCCACGACCTCGCCGACCACGACCTGTTCGACCGCGCCACATTCCTGGACCAAGCCGCGAACCTCGCCGCGACCGAGACACGCTTCGCTGCCTTGCTGGTCGACGACATCCACCTCAGCACCAGCCGATGGGGCTCAGCTGGCCAACTCGTCGACGCCATGGCAAGCGCGACCGCCGATGCAGTTATTACCGCGGGGTGTCTCGGTCCGGTACCGGAAACGTTCGCCTCCAGCCCGCGTATCGATCTTTCTCAGGAGGCCGGTCCTTCAATCAAACGGGCCGTTTCCTGCCACCATCGGGCCATCGAGGGCGAGTCGACGGCTCGCATCATCATCGACGCGCTGGCCGAAGGTCGAGACCCTGACGACATCGCGGTGATCTGCCGCGACCCGCAGACCGTGGCAATCGTGACTCGGTCCCTGACTCGTCACGGCGTGCCGGTTGCTGCTCCTCCTCCACCTCCCGGCACCGACCCGTTTGTGCTGGGTGCCGAAGCAATGCTGCGGTGGGCGAACGGAGACGACGACGACGCCGCGCTGCGCTCCCTGTTGGCGTCTCCGGCGGCGGGGATTGACCCTCGCCAGATCCATGCCATCGCCGCGTCAAACTCCGATCGTGGGATGCCGACGCTTGAGGGCCATCCTGGGCTCGACGGCCTGCGTGCCGTTCGTGACGAGCTCAGCACGCTGGCCGCCACTGCCAACGTCGCCGTGATTGCTCATCGGGCCGTGATGATGCTCGGGCGCAGCCTCGTGCCCGCGCCCAGCGACCCCGGGAACTGGGCACGGGAGCGTTCGCTCGACGCGGCTGGCGCGTGGATCGATCACCTCAACTCCCTCGTCGAGGCTGACCCTGGCCTCACGCTGGCACGACACATCAACGAGGCCGGCCCGCTCGCCGCCGACCCAACGCCGCTACCGACGACCCGCCGTCACCCACCTGCAGGCGTTGTCACCGTGTGCACACCGACGGATACGCGTGGCCACTCGTGGCCGCTGGTGATCGTGTGCGGCGCGGTCGAAGGCCGTTTCCCCCACGTGCGGGCCGGCGCTCGCTATCTCGATCACGCTTTGCTGGATCCCGCCCCGCAACCCACGGCAGCCGAGCGGCGAAGCGACGCGCTGAATCTCGAACGCAATCTGTTTGACGACCTCGTGAGACGAGCCTCCGATTCCATCGTCGCGGTCGCGCCGCTTGAGCCAGGCGTTCTGCTGAGCCGCTTCGTGAACAAGTGGGACTCCCGATCGCCGGAGTTGCCCATCGTGGAGCCGCTCGATCTCGCGCCACTGGCGCCGACCACGAACAATCTCCCGGTCTTCGAGTCTCGCTCGCTGTCGCTGTCGGCCAGTCAACTTTCGACCTTCGCCGACTGTTCGCTGCGCTACCTGTACCAGTACCCGCTGCGCGTGCGGGGCGACGCCAACATCTGGGCCTCGTTCGGAACGCTGGTGCACGACGTGCTTGAGGAGTTCATCGGGAACGACGCGGATGCAACCGATCTCTCCGTCGAGCGACTCCTCCGCATCGCCGACGAGCGCTGGGACGACGGGCTCGCGGAATACCGACCCCAGCGGGACGAGTTGCGCCGAGACCTCTACCAGGTGCTGACCGATTGGCACGAAGACGAAGGCAGCCAAATCGGCACAACCCTCCACGTGCTTCGAGCCGAGCACGCCTTCGACATCGCCGTCGGTGATCACCGCATCCGGGGTCGCATCGATCGCATCGACCGCGCCGATGACGGCCATGGCGTCCGCGTTCTCGACTACAAGACGTCCAAGAACCCGTCGTCGGCTGCTGAGGTAGAAGACGACCTCCAACTCGCCACGTACCACCTGGCGGCCACCCGCGATCCAGCCATCACCGCGCTCGGCCCACCAACCGAGCTGCGCCTGCTCTACATCCGCAATATGACCGTCCGCGACCAGCCGGTGACCCCAGACCACGAAGCCACCACCGAGGCGAGGATCGTCGCCATGGCCGAGGAGATCCTGGAGGAGAACTTCGAGCCCCGCATCGGCGCTGACTGCAAACACTGCGACGTCCACCGACTGTGCCCGATCTGGCCAGAAGGGCGAGAGGTCGGCGCATGACCGACATCGCACCTGCCGTTCCAACGCCCGAACAGCGGGCCGCCATCGAGCACCCGCTCTCCCCCCTGTTGATCGTGGCCGGAGCTGGAACGGGCAAGACCTTCGTGATGGCGAGGCGGATCCAACACCTCGTCCAATCCGGCGCTGTCCCTGGCCACCAGATTCTTGGGCTCACGTTCACGAACAAGGCGGCGGCGAACCTCGAGGCCCAGGTTCGGAAGGAGTTGACAGACGATTCCGACGTCACCATCGGCACCTATCACTCCTTTGGAGCCGGGCTCGTCGCCGACCATTCGCTAGAGCTCGGTCTGGCTCCTCACACCCGGGTGCTCAACGCGGCTCAGGCGTGGATGCTCCTCTTCGCGGTGTTCGACGAGTTCCGGTTCCAGCGCCGCAGCACGTACTTGCCCCGCCTCATCGTTCACGAAGCCCTGCAACTCGCCTCCCGCACCGCCGACCATTTGGTGCCGCTCGAGGCGCTCATCGCCGACTGCGAAGCGCTGGCCGCGGACGGTCGTTGGGCCAAACAGAAGGAAGCGGCGGCCAAACGGCTCGAACTGTGTCAGGTCATCGAGGCTTACGCGGCGCGCAAGCGGGCGAAAGGGTTTGTCGACTTCGCCGACCAGATCAGCTTGGCTGTCACCCTGGTGCAGGAGCACGACAACATCGCGGCGTCCATCCGCGAGCAGTGGCCAGTCGTGCTCCTCGACGAGTACCAAGACACCAACTACGCCCAGCGCGTGTTGCTACAAACCATCTGGCCCGACGCCCCGGCGATGACCTCCGTCGGTGACGACATGCAGTCGATCTATGCATTTCGCGGGGCTCACCTGGCCAACTTGGTTGACTTCAAGGACCACTTCCCGCCGTGCCAGGAAGCCAGGTTGGAGATCAACCGTCGATCCGGCGCGGCGATAGTGGAACTGGCCAACCGCATCCAAGCCCAGGTGCCTGGCGCTCTCCCAAAGACCCTCCGTCCGATGGATGGTCACCCGCCGGCGGTGATCGAGTGCTTCTTGGCAGGGGACGAGGCCGAGGAGGCCGAGACCATCGCGTCCGAGATTGCAGATCGCGGCGCTCCGTGGGGAGCCAATGCAGTGCTGTGCCGGAAGCGGCGGCTGATCCAGCCAATCGTCGACGCGCTCGAGGCCGCAGGAGTTCCCGTGGACGAGGTGGGTGGCGGCGGCCTCGCCTCCCGACCCGAGATCGTTGACCTGGTCGCCTGGCTCGAGATTCTCGCCGAACCCACAGCAAGCGTGGCGCTGCTCCGCATCCTGCAGGGACCCAGGTACCGCGTCGGGGTGCCCGACCTCGCCGCGCTCGCTCGGCACGCGCGCGTCCTCGAACGAGCAGAGTCCGACCAACCGGAGAACGAACAGCGTGAGCGTCGTGCAGTCACGCTCGACCGGGCCGTTGCGAGCTTTGCCGATGCCGCCGACCTGTTGCCGGCGGCGCGGTCGCGCCTTGCGGCCTTCGACCGAGACTTCGCCTCACTGGCCGAGACGGCAGCCGGGCTCCCGGTCGTCGACTTGTGCGACGCGATCGCGCAGCGCACCGGGCTCTGGCGCATGGTCGACGACAAGGGCCGCGAGAACCTGTTGCGCTTCCTCGATCTCGCAAGCAACTTCGCCCCGGTTGACGGCGAACCCGGGTTGGTGGCGTTCGTCGAATACCTCCGCCTCCTCGACGAAACCGAAGAGGCCATCCCGGAGGCCCGCACCACCGATGCTGACGCGGTGCGGGTGATGACCATCCACCAGGCGAAGGGCCTCGAGTTCGACACGGTCTATGTCGTTGGCCTGGCTGGGGCCAAGGGAAGCCGGTCGAAGATCTTCCCCGACACCAGAACTCCAGACAATCCGGTGACCAATGGCTCGGCTCTCCCCCAGTGGCTGCGGCCAGACGGTGATGACCTCCCTGACTGGCGCACGGTGAAGCGCATGACCGACATCGCTGACCATCTGAAGGCGCGCCAGGCCAACGAGGAGTGGCGGCTCCTTTACGTCGCCTGCACTCGAGCGGAGCGGCGCTTGGTGTGCAGCGCGGCGCACTGGTACGCCGGGCCATCAGAACCGCAAGGCCCGTCGATGTTCTACGACTTCATCGCCGGCCAATCCGACTTGGTGACCGAACGCTTCCGCCATGACCCCGGCAC
>JBPCMH010000221.1:0-2630 GCA_051002495.1 Acidimicrobiales bacterium | reverse complement strand
GTTGCCGGGGCTTCAACGGGCCGGATCCCTCTGCCCCTCTGGATGAGTGGTGCGGATCCGAGTCTAGCCCGGCACTGCGACCGCCCGGCGAGGAGGTTTGCCGCGCCGGCGGACGCGGGAGCCGCGGCAACCATGATCATGAGCTCCCCAGGCAAGCGAGGGCAGTCGAAACGTCGCCATGATCCCTGGCCCTGATCTGCTCGGGTAAGGCGGCGCGAAGATGCGACCAGCTAACCGGTGATTGTCAGCTGCACGGCGTTGTCGCCGACCTCGGTGCATTCGACCGAGGCTCCGGACAACTCCACCGTATCGCCGACCGAGCAGGATCCCCGGTCGCCACCGAAATCGAGTACCGCGACTCCGACCGTGACCGAGACGAGCGTGATCGGCCTGCCCTCGACGCCGAGATCGGTCGTTGCACCCTCGCCGCTCAGAGTGACCTCGCAGGTCGAGTTCGAGCATTGGTAGGACGCGGTCGTACAGCCAGCAAGCAGGATGCACACGGCCATCAGCACGATCCCGAACACCGCCCGACGGTGGTGAGGACCGAGGCTTCGCTTGTCCATGGCGCTCCTTACCCCTGCACTGGTCGTCGAGTAGGTCAACGATGAGACGCGGTCCGAGGAGCGGGCGTTCCGAGTTCGACGATCACAGCGGACGACTGGCGTCTGAGTAGTCGGGTCCATCGGAGCACTTCGGAGGTGTGGCGATGCCGCCGGAAAGCGATTCTGGGACAGAGGTGAACCGCCGGCTCGAGGGCCTCCACGACCGCCACCGGCAGCTCGAGCTCGGCGACGACGCCATGTTCTATGAGCCGGGGCGTGGCTATCGCCCGATCGACGAGACCTCCGCGGAGCACAACCGGTTCGCGATCGCGCTGGCGTCGGTAACCGGGGATGTCTCGAGCGTCGGCGACGACGAAACGCCGTTCGCGCTGCAGTCGGTCTCCAAGGTCTTCACCTACGGGCTTGCGCTCGAGGACCATGGACGTGAGCGGGTTCTGAAGCGGGTCGGCGTGGAGCCCAGCGGCGACGCGTTCAACTCGATCGTCTTCGACGAGCGTCACAACCGGCCCTACAACCCGATGGTCAACGCCGGCGCGCTGGTGACCAGCGACCTCGTGCTCGGCGCCGACGCCGACGAGAAGGCGCAGCGCATGATCGGCAGCCTGCGCGAGTACGCCGGCAGCGACCGGCTGGAGGTCGACGAGCGGATGCTCGCGCTCGAACTCTCGGACGCCGATCGCAACCGCGCCACGGCCTACCTCATGCGCTCGCAGGGGATGATCGCGGGCGATGTCGAAGCCACGCTGACCGCCTACCTGAGCCACTGCGCCGTGAAGGTCACCTGCCGCGAGCTTGCGGTGATGGCCGCGACGCTGGCCAACGGCGGCGTCAACCCGCGGACCGGCCGGGTCTGCCTGCCGCGACGACGGGTACGCGACGTGCTCAGCGTCATGTACACGTGCGGGATGTATGACTTCGCGGGCGAGTGGGCCTACGAGATCGGAGTACCGGCCAAGAGCGGCGTCAGTGGGGCGATCATGTGCGTCATTCCGGGCAAGCTCGGCTTCGCGGTCTTCTCGCCCGGGCTGGACTCCTACGGCAACAGCGTCCGCGGCGTCGGGGTGTGCCGGGAGGTCTCGCAGCGTCTTGGCCTGCACGTCTTCGCCACCGAGGACGAGGACGAGTTTCATGGGGCCGCGGCGGCGATCTAGGCACCCCCTGTGCTGATCATGCTGATATTTCTGCCGCCGGAGGCTGCACCTGAGCCGCTCATGATCATCGTTCGTGGCCTCGCCGGCAGCCAGAATGTCCGACGTGACGTTGTCGATCGTGTACTCGGACCTGGACGGCACCATGGTCGGCCCGCGCGGTTCGTTCTGGCTGGATGCCGACCGCGCACTCACTGACGAGCCCAGCCGGGCTTTGCTGGATCTGCACCGCGCCGGGATCGAACTCGTCCTGGTTTCCGGGCGTACCCGGGCCCAGCTGATCGAGGCCGGCCGGATCTTCGGCGCGGACGGCTTCATCGCCGAACTCGGGGCGGTCGTGGTGTGGTCGGGATGGCGCGAACACCGGGTGCTGCCCGGCGCGATGCCGGCCAACTTCGACGGCCGAAAGCCGGTCGAGGTCATGGCCGAACTGGGCGTACCGGATGGCTTGTTCGATCGCTACTCGGGCCGGCTGGAATGGCACGAGCCGTGGCACCACGCGCACGAGGCGGACGCGATGCTCCGCGGTTGCGTCTGCGTGGTCGAGGTCGAATCCTGGCTGGCTGAACAGGGCTGGGGCTGGTTGACCCTGCGAGACAACGGAATCCTGCCGGTGATTCAGAGTACCGGTCTCGCGGCCGAGGGTTTGCCGGCGCACGTGTATCACCTGATGCCGCGTGGGCTTTCCAAAGGGCTGGCAGTCGCCTGGGACCTGCGCCGGCGGGGGCTGGAACCCGACCGGGCGATCGCGATCGGGGACAGTTTCAGCGACCTCGACATGGCCGATTCCGTCGGGCGGCTCTGGCTCACCGCGAACGGAATGTCCGACCCCGACGTCGCGTCCCAAGTCGAGGCTCGAGACAACGTCACGGTGTGTCAGGGGGCAGTGGGCCTGGGCTGGGCCGAGGCGATCCGC
>JBPCMH010000220.1:0-9694 GCA_051002495.1 Acidimicrobiales bacterium | reverse complement strand
CCCCGACAGCGGGCGTCATCGTCAGAGCGTCGCCCGTTGGCGCACGGGGTCGATGCGCAGGATCACGCGCTCGCTCTGCACCTGTGTCCTGTACTCGTGGCCGAGATAGCGCTGGGACAGCGTGTCGATGTGGGTGCGCGCCTCGTCGCCGCGCACCTGGCCGGACACGGTCCCACGGACCTCTGCGTAGCGGTACGGGTTCTCGGCGTCCCAGATCGTCACCGTGACCTCAGGCCGCTGCTGCATCGCCTTGTACTTGGCCCGGTGGATCTCGGTGTTGATCAGCAGCTGCTCGTCGGTGGCGTCGATCCACATGACATGGTTGGCGATCTGCCCGTTCGGCAGATGCACGGCGAGCACGGCGAAGTTCTTGCCCGTCGAGGCGAAGTCGCGGATGGAGGGTTCGAGCATGCAGCCACGCTACGGCGTCGCATAATGAGGGCATGCAGCGCAACGTGCTCGGTGACGAACTGACCCCCTGCTCGATGGATCCGCTGACGGGCTACTACCGCACCGGCTGTTGCGAGAACCACGGCGACGATCCCGGGATGCACGTCGTGTGTTGCCGGGTGACGGAGGAGTTCCTCGAGTTCTCGATCGACGCGGGCAACGATCTCGTCACCCCCATGCCGCAGTACGGCTTCGCCGGCCTGCGGCCAGGCGATCAGTGGTGCGTCTGCGCGGCGCGGTGGGCGGAGGCGCTGGAGGCCGGCAAGGCCTGCCCGGTGGTGCTGGAGAGCACGCACATGTCGGCCCTTGAGTACGTCGATCTCGACGACCTGCGGGCACACGCCGGGCCGGCCGTGTAAGCCCCGTTCGAATCGGCTGGATCCGGCCGACCGCAAAGGACAGATCGATTCAGGCGCCGACCAGCGCGCGCCAGTCGGCGGGATAGGCCGCTGTCACCTGCGCCGGGGTCGAGCGAACGGTGGCCTCTGGCACGGCATCGACGATCGCCCGCAACGCGCCGTAATGGTGGAGCGTATTGGCGACTCCCTCGAACCGTGGCCGCCGCAGCGCCACCAACTCGGCCGGCGGCGACGGGTCGAGAAAGCCCCAGATCGTCAGCGCCATGCGTACGTCGTGGATCACGGGCGCCCGCCCGAACAGCGAGGCCCGGCGCAGCCCGATCGCCGTACACGCGGCGAGCGCATCATCCACCCGCTCACCATCGTGCACGTGAACGCTCGGGCGCAGCCGCTCGGCGAGACCGAGCGCGTACCCATGATCCGGCCCCTGGAACCCGAGGCGGGCACCGGCGGGCTGGCGGCCGGCCCGGTCGCCCGGCAGGTCGGCGGTCCACGGATCCGGAACGTGGTGTGGCGAGCCGTAGGCGCGAGCCTCGTCGAGCGGGGCCACCGGCGAGAACTTCGGCGCAGCCATCGCCCGTATTTCTACCCCAGACCCCCATCCCAGGATGTCAGTGGGTTGGGTGGAGGAGGCCGTAGACGAGGCTCTCCTCGAGGGCGCGCCACGAGGACTCGATGATGTTGGTGCTGACGCCGATCGTCGTCCAGTCCCGTTCACCGTCGGTGGCGTCGAGCAGGACACGGGTGACGGCACCGGTGGCGCCGGCGCCGTCGAGGATGCGCACCTTGTAGTCGGTCAGATGGACCCGGTCAAGCTGCGGGTAGGCGCCGGCCAACGCCGCCCGCAACGCGGTGTCAATGGCGTTGACCGGGCCGTTGCCCTCTGCCGTCCTGACATGGCGCTCGTCGCCAACCCACACCTTGACGGTGGCCTCCGTCGTGAACACGCCGCCGGCCAGCTCGTCGGTGATCACGCGCATGCTCTCGACGCGGAAGAAGTCGTGCTCCCACCCTGTGGCCCTGCGCATCAGCAGCTCCAGCGACGCGTCGGCTGCTTCGAAGTGGTAGCCCTCGTGCTCCAGGCGCTTGAGGTCGTCGATCACGGAGGTGACAGCTGGACCGTCCATGTCCAGGCCCAGCTCGGCCGCCTTCATCGCGATCGTCGCCCGCCCGGCCATCTCGCTGACGACGAAGCGGGTGCCGTTGCCGACGAGGTCGGGATCGACGTGCTCGTACGCGTCCTTGGCCCTGGCGATGGCACTCGTGTGCAACCCGGCCTTGTGGGCGAACGCCGACGAGCCGACGTAGGGCGCCTGCGGATTGACGGCCCGGTTGAGCAGCTCGGCGACGTGGTGGCTCACGGCCGTCAGCCGTTCCAACCGTCCGTCCCCCAGGCACGGATGGCCGAGCTTGAGCTGCAGGTTGGGGATGATCGTGGTCAGGTTGGCGTTGCCCGTGCGCTCGCCGAGCCCGTTCAGCGTGCCCTGCACGTGGCGGGCGCCGCCGCGCACGGCGGCCATCGAGTTGGCGACCGCGCAGCCCGTGTCGTCATGGCAGTGGATGCCGATCATGACGTCGCCGCCGACGTGGGCATTCACGGCCGAGACGACCGCCTCGATGTCGTGGGGCAGCGAGCCGCCGTTCGTGTCGCACAGCACGACGTGGCTGGCGCCCTTCTCGACGGCCGCCTCCAACGCCCGCAGCGAGAACTCCGGATTGGCCCGGTAGCCGTCGAAGAAGTGCTCCATGTCGACCAGGACCCTGCGGCCGTTGGCGACGAGGAACTCGACCGAGTCGGCGATCATCGCCTCGCCCTCCTCGAGCGAGGTCTGCAGCGCCTGGGTCACGTGATATTCCGAGCTCTTGGCGACGATGCACACCGCCGACGTGGCGGCCCCGAGCAGGTTACGCAGCGTGTCGTCGACATCGACCTTACCGCGCGGGCGGCGCGTCGAACCGAACGCGACAAGCGTGCTCGTGGCCAACGACAGCTCGCCGGACGCCCTGGCGAAGAACTCGATGTCCTTCGGGTTGGCGCCTGGCCACCCGCCCTCGATGTACTGCACGCCGAGGTGGTCGAGCTGTTCGGCGATGCGCAGCTTGTCGTCGACGGTCAGCGAGATCCCCTCGCGCTGACTTCCGTCGCGCAAGGTGGTGTCGAAGATGTCGACGTGGGCGGCCGGCGTCTGGTCAGGCATTGACCAACTCCACCCAATCCTTGTAGCGGTCGTCCTTGCCGCGGACGGCGTTGAAGTAGGTCTCCTGGATCTGGCGGGTGATCGGGCCGGGCTCGCCAATGACGCGATCGTCGACCGAACGGATGGGCACCACCTCAGCCGCGGTACCCGACACGAACGCCTCGTCGCAGGTGTAGAGGTCGGACCGCAGGATGTTGCCCTCGCTGTACTCCACGCCCATGTCGCCGGCGATGATCCGCACCGAGTCCTGGGTGATGCCTTCAAGGGCGCCCGCGCTCACCGGCGGCGTGATGATCTTGCCGTTCTTCACGATGAAGATGTTCTCGCCGGTGCACTCGCTTACATAGCCTTGCGGCGACAGCAGGATGGCCTCGTCGTACCCGGCCTTGATGGCCTCGATCTTGGCCATCGACGAGTTGATGTACATGCCGGTGCCCTTGGCCGCCGGCGGCATCGCGTTGGGGTCGTGGCGCTTCCACGACGACACCTTCATGCGGACGCCGTGCTCAATGCCCTCGTCGCCGAGGTAGGTGCCCCACGGCCAAACCGCGACCGACACGTTGACCGGACACGGCAGCGGGTTGAGCCCCATCTCGCCGTAGCCCAGGTACACCAACGGCCGGATGTAACAGGCATCGAGGGCGTTGACCCGCACGGTCTCCTTGACCGCGGTGATGATCTCGTCGGGGGTGAACGGCACGTCGATGAAGTAGATCTTCGCTGAGTTGAACAACCGCTTGATGTGGTCGGTGAGCCGGAACACGCCGGGACCGTCGGCGGTCTCATAGGCCCTGATGCCCTCGAACACGCCGCAGCCGTAGTGCAAGGTGTGAGTGAGGATATGGATCCGGGCGTCGTCCCAGTCGACGAGTGTTCCGTCCATCCAGATTTTGTCGCTGGTCTCCAAGGGCATGATCTACAACCTTTCTGTCACGAGTTTGCCGATGGTCACCGGCACAGGATCGGTGGCGATCACGTCGGTGACCGCCTGTCGAACGCGAGTTGCGGCGTCGGTCTCGCCGAGGAATTCAAGCAGGTGGGCCGCGGCCAGGATGGTGGCCGTCGGATTCACCCCGTCGGTGCCCATCGCGTCATGGGCCGCGCCGTGGACCGGTTCGAACATCGACGGCGTGGTGCGGTCTGGATTGAGGTTGGCCGACGCCGCGTACCCGACCCCGCCGGTGACCGCCCCGGCCAGGTCGGTGAGGATGTCGCCGAACAGGTTGTCGGTGACGATGACGTCGTACCGAGCGGCGTCATCGTGAAGGTAAATGGTGGCCGCGTCGACGTGGTTGTACGCCGTGACCACGTCGGGATACTCGGCGCCGACCTCGTTGAACGTGCGCTGCCAGAGGTCGCCGGCGAAGGTCAACACGTTGGTCTTGTGCACCAGGGTGAGGTGGCGGCGCGGGCGCGACTTGGCCAGTTCGTAGGCATACCGAACGCACCGCTCGACCCCGAACCGGGTGTTGACCGAGCCCTGGGTGACGACCTCGAATGGGGTACCCTTGCGCAGTCGGCCGCCTTCACCGGCATACGGGCCTTCGGTGTTCTCTCGCACCACCACGAAGTCGAGGCCAGGTGCGGTGAAAGGCCGGAGGTTGATGTACTGGTCGAGCTCGAAACGCAGCCGGAGGATGATGCCTCGCTCGATGGTGCCGCCGGGGATGGAGGTGTCGCCCACCGGCGGGCCGAGCGGGCCCTTGAGGATGGCGTCCTGGGCGGCGAGCTCGGCCATAACCTCGTCGGGCAGGACCGTGCCGTCCCGCTGGTAGCGCGCCGCACCCAAGTCGAACTCAGTGGCGTCGATCTCCACCCCAGCCGCACCGATCACCCGGACCGCGTCTGCCACCACGGACGGGCCAATGCCGTCGCCGCCGATCACGCCGATCTTGTGGGGCACACGAACCTCCTAGGGCTGGCAGGTCTGGATGAGGCGGCAGGTCTGGACGGGAGTTTGCCGAGACTGTGGGGCGGGAAATTGAAAAACCGCCCCGTGGGGCGGCAGGCAGCGCACACCGGCAAGCGGCGTGCGCTAGCGAATGACGATTACCTGGTGGGAAGAGGTCACGACCCCTGCAGTCTGCCACGTCGTCCGGCTCGGCGGGCAATGTGTGGGCACTACCCTCGCGGCCCATGACCGAGACGCAGCTCAGCCCGGCGGCCCATGAGCGCCTCAAGACGGAGCTTCTCCAACTGACCACCGAAGGACGGGTCAGCATTGCCCGGGCCATCGAGGCGGCTCGAATGCTGGGCGACCTCAAGGAGAACGGCGATTACCACGCGGCCAAGGACGAGCAGGGCCGAATGGAGGGCCGCATCCGCCAGCTGCAGGCCATGCTCGACGGCGCCATCATCGTGGACGACCACGCCGGTGGCGACACCGTGGTCACGGGCTCCATCGTCACGATCCGCTACGACGGCGACGACGAGGACGAGACCGAGCGATATCTGATCGGCTCAATCGAGGAGCGGCCCGAAGGGGTCAGCATCATGTCGCCTGGCTCACCGCTCGGCCAGGCCGTGATGGACAAAAAGCCTGGCGACGTCGTGGAGTACGAGGCACCGGGCGGCAACCTCAAGGTGCACATTCTCGGCATCGAATAGCTCGTCGGCCCCGCCCGACGCCCTCGGCACGAGCGAGCATGCGCCTGGTCACTCCGCCAGGACCGCTTCGACCGGCCTACCGGTCAGCCGAGCAGGCTGGTCATCCCGTAAGGACCGCTTCGACCGACCGAGCGGCCCGGACGACGGCTGCGGCATACCGTTCGCCCGGTTGGCGGGAGGTGCGCTCGACCGGTCCGGACACCGATACCGCGGCGATGACCCGTCCCCCGTCAAATACCGGTGCACTCACCGAGGCCACCCCCCGCTCTCGCTCCTCGACGCTCTCAGCCCAGCCCCGTTTGAGCACGGCGCGATCGGCCCGGAGAACCGCGGCGGCCGATCCAGCATCCATGGGGAGGGCCGCGCCCACGGCGACGATGGTGCGGAGGCCGTGGGGCGACTCAAGCGCACCGACACAGACCCGCCGATCGCCCCGTCGCACATAGAGCTGCACCGACTCCTCGGTGGCGTCCCGCAGGGCGAGCAACGCCGACTGGGCTGCCTCAACCAGCGACCGGCCGGTGAACCGGGCCCCCGGGATGTAGCGGCCATCGGCGTCCCTGGCCAACAGCCGGTGCGCTTCCATCGCCGTCGCCAACCGGTGAACCGTTGCCCGGGCCAAGCCGGTATGGGCCACCAGGTCGGCGAGCGATCGAGGACCGGCTTCCACCGCGTCCAGGAGCGACGCGGTCTTGTCGAGCACGCCGACACCCGTTACTGTCTGTTCCACAAAGCGAGATTATAGGTCTCACTATTTGAGATATCCAGGGTAGATCGGCAAAACGGAAGGAAGATCGATGGGTAAGACGCTGAGCGAGAAGGTGTGGGAGCGGCATGTGGTCCATGCGGCCGAGGGCGAGCCCGACCTGCTCTACATCGACCTTCACTTGGTGCATGAGGTCACGTCGCCGCAGGCATTCGAAGGGCTGCGGCTGGCCGGGCGACCGCTCCGGCGTCCCGACCTGACGCTGGCCACCATGGATCACAACGTCCCAACCATCGGACTCGACCAGCCCATCGCCGATCCGATCTCGAAGCGGCAGATGGAGGTATTGGAGGAGAACTGCAAGGAGTTCGGCGTCCGCCTCTTCCCCATGGGTCACCGCAACCAAGGCATCGTCCACATCATCGGACCGGAGCTGGGCTTCACCCAACCGGGCATGACCATTGTGTGCGGCGACAGCCACACCTCCACCCACGGCGCCTTCGGCTCGTTGGCGTTCGGCATCGGCACCAGCGAGGTCGAACATGTCCTGGCCACCCAGACCTTGCCCCAGCAGCGACCAGGCACGATGGCCGTGACCGTCGACGGCGACCTTCCGGCAGGAGTGACCGCCAAAGACGTGATCCTCGCCATCATCGGCCGCATCGGCACCGGCGGCGGGATCGGCAGCGTGATCGAGTACCGGGGATCGGCCATTCGGGCGCTTTCGATGGAGGGCCGCATGACGGTCTGCAACATGTCGATCGAGGCTGGCGCAAAGGCCGGGCTCATCGCCCCCGACGAAACCACGTTCGCCTACCTCAAGGGTCGGCCTCACGCCCCGACCGGCGACGCGTGGGACGCGGCAGTCGAAGACTGGCGCTCGCTCGTCACCGACGACGACGCCGTGTTCGACAAGGAAGTGACCATCGACGCCGCGGAGCTGGTCCCCCACGTCACCTGGGGCACCAACCCCGGCCAGGTGGTCCCGATCAGCGGCGAGGTCCCCGACCCCGACACCTTCGGCGACCCGACCGAACGCGATGCCGCGGCCCGGGCCCTCACCTACATGGACCTCACCGCAGGCACACCGATGCGAGACGTCGCCGTCGACACCGTCTTCATCGGCTCGTGCACCAACGGACGCATCGAAGACCTTCGAGAGGTCGCGGCCGTGGTCGCCGGTCACCGGGTCAAGGCAGGCGTGCGGGCGATGGTCGTCCCTGGATCTGGCCTGGTGAAAGAGCAAGCAGAGGTCGAGGGGCTCGATGCGGTGTTCATCGAAGCCGGGCTGGAATGGCGGGGAGCGGGCTGTTCGATGTGCCTGGCGATGAACCCAGACAAGCTCGCGCCCGGGGAGCGAGCGGCATCGACGTCCAACCGGAACTTCGAGGGCCGGCAGGGCCCCGGAGGACGAACGCACCTGGTATCACCGGCGGTGGCCGCCGCCACCGCTATCGCCGGTCACTTCGCCACCCCGGCTGACCTCGCTGAAGGGATTTCGTGATGGAAGCCGTCCGCACGATCACCGGAACCGGTGCTCCCCTGCGCCGCTCCGACGTCGACACCGATCAGATCATCCCGGCCGAGTGGCTCAAGCGCGTTGAGCGCACCGGGTTCGCCGAGGGCCTGTTCTCGGCATGGAAGAAAGACCCGTCGTTCGTGCTCAACGACCCCGTCTACCGGGAGGCCACCATCCTGCTGGCTGGCCCCAACTTCGGTGTCGGGTCGTCCCGGGAACATGCCGTGTGGGCGCTGGAGGACCACGGCTTCCGGGCCATCGTTTCCCCTCGCTTCGGCGACATCTTCCGCAACAACTGCACCAAAGTGGGCCTGGTCCCCGTGCAGGTCGACGAGGCCGTCATCGAAGCCCTTTGGGCCGCCGTCGAAGCCGACCCGGAGGTGGCCATCACCGTCGACGTCGAGGTACGCAGGCTGTATGTGCCCTCGGCCGGAATCGACACCGAGTTCCCGCTCGACGACTTCACCCAGCATCGCCTTCTGGATGGCCTCGACGACGTGGGTCTGACCCTGCAGCACGCCGGGGCCATCGACGACTTTGAGGCGACCCGCCCGGCCTGGATGCCGTCGGCCGGATAATCCAGCACAACGGATCGTTTCAGGCACAACTGCCGGGGCTGCGCTCAGAAAGTTTTCGAAATTTGTGACCTTCTGTGCCAAATGAGGTGGACAAGGTGTCGCGGACCGTGGTTTCCTATGTTCACGCTCTGCGGTGGAAGCCACACCACCGCCGCAGAATGCCCCGCTGAACACCACGGACGGTGGGGCAAACAACACGAGGCTGTCGGACGGCTGGGAGCGGTTCCCGGCACCTCGAGACTGGGGAAAAGATGTCAAACGTACGAGGCTGGGGACGTCGATTCGCGACAGCACTCTGTGTCGCACTCATCGCCACGCTGGTTCCAGTGGCTGGCCACGCCAGCGCGGTGGCGGGCTCGACCTTCACCTGGGGCGCCAACGCCAGCGGCCAACTCGGTCGGCCGGGCGGCGGCGGCACGACCGTGGCCCAGGTTGCGCCACCCCTCGACGACATCGTGGCCATTGACGGCGGCGGCGACCACACGGTCGCGCTGACCGCCGACGGTCGCATCTACGCGTGGGGCGCCAACACCTTTGGCCAGGTCGGTAACGGCACCTTTGGCCTCGGCGTGTTCTCCGGTACCCCGGTCCTCGTCACGCTTCCCGGCGGCGTGTCGGCCACGTCGGTCGTGGCCGGCGCCAACCACTCCCTGGCCACCGGCGCCGACGGCCGCGTCTACGCGTGGGGCAGCAACACCACCGCTCAGCTGTCCCTCGATCCCTCCACCGTCGCGTTGCGCTCGACCCCGGTCGCGGTGCAGGGCGTCACCGGCGCGACCGCGGTCGCGGCCGGCGACGGCTTCAGCATGGCGCTGGCCAACGGCACCGTCTACGCCTGGGGCGACAACCAGCGAGGCCAGCTCGGGACCGCCCAGCCCGGCGCCGACAACACCCTCGCCACCATCGGTGTGCAGCCCCGCCCGGTCGCCGGCCTCGGCGCCACCTCGGCGATCGGCGCGGGTGGCAGTCACGCGCTCGCCATCAGCAACGGCCAGGTCATGGCTTGGGGTGACAACGCCGCCAACCAGTTGAACGACTCGGCCACGAGCGGCCTGTTCCGGCTCGACCCCCGCGCGACAGGTGTCACTGGCGCGACCGCCGTTGCCGGCGGTGCGCAGCACTCGGTCGCCTTGCTCAGCGACGGCACCGTTCGCACGTGGGGATAGAACAGCAGCGGGCAGCTCGGCCGCGGCGCGGCCGCGTCTGGGCTCGGTGACCCGGGCCTGGCGAATGTCACCGCCATCGCGGCCGCCGCCGCGAACTCTGCAGCCCTGGTC
>JBPCMH010000219.1:0-7789 GCA_051002495.1 Acidimicrobiales bacterium | reverse complement strand
TGCGACGAGCGCGGCATCCTCTTCATGGTCGACGAAGTACAGACAGGACTAGCTCGTACCGGCCGGTGGTTCGGTTATCAGCACTTCGACGTGCCACCCGACGTCGTCCCCATGGCCAAGGCACTCGGACACGGTGTCCCGATCGGCGCCTGCTGGGCCCGGGAGGAAGTGGCGTCGGCATTCAAGCCCGGCGATCACGCCACCACCTATGGCGGGCAGCCGTTGGCCGCGTCCGCCGCGCTGGCGGTGCTGCAAACGATGGAGGAGATAGATGCGCCGGCCCTCGCGGTCAAGGCCGGCTCGACGCTGTCGGCCGCACTGCTCGGCCTCGACGCGGTCGTGGCTGTCCGCGGCCTCGGCTTGTTGCTGGCGGCCGAACTCCGCGAGGGCCTCGACGCACGCGAGGTCGCCGCGGCGGCATTGGATGCCGGTGTGGTGGTGAACGGGGTCACGGCCCGCGCCCTACGGCTCGCGCCGCCGCTGACGGTCTCCGACGGCGAGATCGCTCGAGCGGTGGAGATCCTCGCTTCCATCACTTGACCTCCCGCCCTGCCTCCCCACCATTCCGCGTAGATCTTCCTCGGTTTAACCCTCGAAGACCTACGCGGAACGGGAGGCCGGCGGTGCGATGTCAGCGGGTGGTGGTGGATCTACGGAGCCTCGAATGGGGTCACTGCGTGCGAAACGGCTCGGCGGTGGTGCTCCATGGCTTGTCGGCGGGCCAGGTCGTCAAGGTCTCGGTAACGGGGACAAACGGCAAGTCCGGCCGTTTTCGCGGATTAGCCGCAGCGCCTGAGCCTGAGCTACGGATGGGTCAACGTTTGCTCTCATCGTAATATTACGTTACGGTGAGTAACCGTGCGATGCCCTCCCCACCTCCACGACCCGGCCCGGCAGCGGCGACCGTCTCGATGAGCCGCATCTTCCGTCGCGGCGAGCTCCGCGCTGCGTTGATCCAAGTGCTTTTTGCCGATGGTGCCGCGAATGGGTACACGATCATGCAGCGCCTCGAAGACCAAGTTGGCGCCGACTGGCGAGCCAGTCCGGGAGCGATCTACCCCGCCCTGCTCGCCCTCGAGGATGCCGGGCAGGTGACCGGTCACGACGACCACGGCTCTCGCCTCTACACGCTCACACCGGCCGGTCGCGACGCGGTCGACAGCGACCTCTTACATGCCATCGCCCGCAGGGCCTCCGACCAGGAGTCAGCCACCACGCTCGGCGCAGTGCTCGACGCTTTCGCGTCCGAGGTCCCGAGGCGATCGGCCCCGCTGGACCCGGCCAGCGAGCAGGCCGTCCGGACAATCCTAAAAACCACCGAGAACCGCATTCTCTTCATCATCGACCAAGGAGCAGCAAAATGACCGACAACTTCGCCCGAGCAGCATTCCGCGAGCAGGAAGCTCGCCAGATCCGGCGGCGACGAGGCTTCCTCCTGCACGCCTTCATCTTTGCGGCGGTGAACGTCATGCTGGTGGCCATCTGGGCGATGGTCGGAGGCGGGTACCCGTGGTTCGTCTTCCCGCTGCTCGGGTGGGGGATCGGCCTGATCGCTCACGGCGCCAGCGCGTATCTCATGTCGCCCATCGACGACATCGTCCTCGAGCGAGAGCAGGCCCGCTACGGCGACGGCGGCGACACCGGGTCGGTCTGATCGTTGACGATCGACACCCGCATCGAACGTCTTTCCGCCGCTGCATCGAACCGCATCATCGAGCCCGACGTCGACCTCGTCGGCGAGATCAGGCCCGGTCAGATTATCCCGGACGAGTTGCTCACGATCCATGGACTCGACCTCGATCTCACGCCCGAGCAGAAGGCGACGCTCAGCCGGGAGGAAACGGCCGCCATGCTGCGGTCAGGCATCGCGTTCGAGGCAATCCTTAACAGTGGGTTCTCCATGCAGATCGCCAAATCCACGAATCTCACCGACCCGCGGATCACGTTCCTCCTGCACGAGATCGGCGAGGAGACCAAACACCAGCGGTTGTTCCAGCGGGTGCTCCGACAGCTCGACCCGCAGGCAAAGCGTCGAACGATGTCGCTGTTCGACAGCGCGCTCGAGGCCGTGGGTCCCCACCTCATCATCTCGCTGCCTGCGCTGCTGCTGACGCTGGTGCTCGCTGGTGAGGAGATCCCCGACCTCGTCCAGAAGCGCGCCAGCGAGCATCCCGACACCGACCCGTTCCTCGCCGAGGTGAACCGTTACCACCGCGCCGAGGAAGCGCGCCACCTGTCCTACGCCCGGGCCGTGTACCCCGAGACGTGGGAGAAGGCGAACCTCGCCGAGCGCGTCGCGGTGCGGCACGTCGCCCCGCTGGTCATCACCGACCTGTTTCGCTTCCTCGTCTCGCCGGGCGTGTACGAGACCATCGGCCTTCCGGCCAAGGACACGTGGGACGCCGTCCAGGCATGCCCCGTGCGGATCGCGCTGCGCCACGAGGCCATCCGCCCCGTGCTGCGGGTTCTGCTCGACGCCGGCGGCTTCGGCCGCTAAGGCGTGACCAGTGGGTGGCAGAACCTCTGCGGCGTCGACACCGCGGGCGATCCCGTCAGCTGACACGGGGTCGCAGCGGTCCCCTGCTCGCCCGGGCGAGGGCGATCGTGCCGCTTTCACTGTTCGCCGCGGCGGCAACGCTGGATCACCCCGACGACCCACGTCTTGCATAGTCATACAGATTTTCGTATGATTGTGCGATGGCTGGCTTGCTGCTGACGAGACGGAACTGGCGTGGGCGGCGATGACCCGCCACTTCCTGGAGGTCGACGACCTCTCCACCGCTGAGCTCCTCGCTGTCCTCAACTTGGCTGAGGCCGAGCACCCGCACAAGATCCTCGGCGGCAAGGGCGTGGCCCTCTACTTCGCCAAGCCGTCGCTTCGGACTCGCCACTCGACCGAGATGGCCGTCTTTCAGCTGGGCGGGCACCCATTGACGATGGGTGACGACGAGGTCGGCCTCGGCACCCGCGAGCCCACCGCGGATGTCGCTCGGGTGCTTGGGCGCTATCACGCCGCGATCGCTGCCAGGGTGTTCGGCCACGACCTGCTCGAAGAACTGGCGGCCAACGCCGGCGTCCCCGTCATCAACCTGCTGTCCGATGAAGCGCACCCCTGCCAGGCCCTGGCTGATTTGCTGACGATCCGGCAGGTGCACGGGCGCCTCGAAGGGCTGTCGCTTGCCTACGTGGGCGACTTCAACAACGTGGCCCGGTCACTCGCCATCGCCGCCACGATGGTCGGCATCCAGGTCAGGCTGGCCTGTCCGCCCGGGTATGCGCCGGAGCCGGCCGATATCGACCGGATGACCTTGCAGGGCCACGCCCCGACGGTCACCAGTCACCCGGTCGAGGCCGTCGCCGCCGCCGACGTGGTTTACACCGACGTCTGGACCTCCATGGGCCAGGAAGCCGAGTCGGCCGCACGCCAGCAAGCCTTCGAGGGCTTCTCAGTCACAGCCGACCTGATGGCGGCCGCGGGAGAGAAGGCCACGTTCCTGCACTGCTTGCCCGCCCACCGCGGCGAGGAGTGCGCGGCCGAAGTCGTCGACGGCCCCCAGTCCCAGGTGTGGCTGCAAGCCGAGAATCGCATGCACGCCGTTCGTGGCCTTTTGCTTTGGCTGGTCCAGGAGACCTCCTGATGGCGAACAAGACGCAGCGCCAGCACAAGATCACAAGATTCCTCGAGGCCGAATCGGTCACCAGCCAGTCACAACTGGTCGATCTTCTGGCGGTGGATGGCATCGTCGCTACCCAGGCCACGGTGTCGCGTGACCTCGAAGAGCTCGGGGCGGTGAAGGTGCGGGTACCGGGAGGGGAGACGGTGTATGCCATCCCCGAGTTGCCCAAGGATCAGATCACCTCCGAGGATCATCTTCGGCGGATCTTGGGCGACTGGGTGGCCGACGTCGCCCACTCCGACAACCTCGTGGTGGTGCGCACCCCGCCGGGCTCGGCCCACGTCGTCGGCTCGGCTGTCGACCGCGCTGGCCTCCCGGGGATCCTGGGTACCGTGGCCGGCGACGACACCTTGATCATCGTTGCCGAGCCGGGCGACGGGGGCGAGAAGGTGGCTCGGTTGTTGTCGGATCTCGCCGGACTCTGACCCAACCCGGGCCCGCTTTCATCCTCTTGCGTTCTCAACATCGAAAGGAATCAAGTGCCCAAACGAGTGGTGCTCGCTTACAGCGGGGGGTTGGACACGTCCGTCGCCGTGCGGTGGTTGGTCGACAACCTTGGTGTTGAGGTGATCGCGCTGGCCGCCGATGTCGGTCAGGCCGGGTCCAAGGACGGCCTGCGCGAGCGGGCCCTTGCCGCCGGGGCGACCGAGGCCGTGGTCGTCGACTGCAAGCAGGAGTTCGCCGAAGAGTTCTGCGCGCCGGCGCTGCGGGCCAACGCCATGTACGAGGGCACCTATCCGCTCGTCTCCGCGTTATCCCGTCCGATCATCGTCAAGCACATGGTGAACGCGGCGCGAGAGTTTGGCGCCGATGCGGTCGCCCACGGCTGCACGGGCAAGGGCAACGACCAGGTTCGTTTCGAGGTATCCACCCGGGCCCTCGCCCCCGACCTCGAGGTAATTGCGCCGGTGCGCTCCTGGGGTATGACGCGCGAGGACTGCATTACCTATGCGCACGAAAAGAACATCCCGATCACGGCCACGGTTGAGAAGCTCTATTCGATCGACGACAACTTGTGGGGACGGGCGATCGAATGCGGGGAGATGGAGGACCCGTGGGCGGTACCACCCCAGGGTGTCTGGGAACTCACCATTCCCAGCGAGGATGAACCCCGCGACGTCGTGGTGTCGTTCGATCAAGGCATCCCCGTGGCCATCGACGGCCAGAACATGGCGATGGTTGAGGTCATCGACACGATCGGCGGCATCGCCGGTTCCTACGGTTGGGGCCGCATCGACATGGTCGAGAACCGACGGGTCGGCATCAAGAGCCGGGAGACCTATGAATGCCCGGCCAGCCTGGCGCTGATCCTGGCCCACCGCGACCTCGAATCGATCACGCTCGAGCGCGACCTGGCACGGGAGAAGGCCCGGCTCGAGCCCCGGTACGCCGAGTTGATCTACGACGGGCTGTGGTTCTCCCCGTTGAAAGAGGCCTACGACGCGTTCATCGCGGAGAGCCAGAAGTGGGTTACCGGCGATGTTCGGCTGCACTTCGAGCCCAATAGCTGTCGTGTGTCGGGTCGTCGCAGCGACTTCAGCCTGTACGACTACGACCTCGCCACCTACGACGCAGCAGACCGGTTCCGTCACCAGGATTCCGAGGGCTTTGTGCGCCTCTGGGGGTTGGGCATTGAGACCTGGGCCGCACGCCAGGGCACCCGGGCAGATCTGCCGTCGTGACCCTCTGGCACGGCCGATTTGGCGACGCAGGACCGGCCGAAGAGCTGATGCAGTTCACAGTCAGCCTGCCCTTTGATCAGCGCCTCGCGGCCGATGATCTGCTGGCTTCCAAGGCGCACGTCCGCGGTTTGGCACGGGCCGGCATCCTCGACAGCGATGAGATGGCGATCATCGTGGCGGCCATCGACCGCGTGGAGCAGGAACTGATTGACGGTTCGCTCGACTTTGAGCCCAGCGACGAAGACATTCACACCGCGATCGAGCGCCGCGTGACCGAAATCGCGGGTCCCGTCGGCGCCAAGCTCCACACGGGGCGCAGCCGCAACGACCAGGTGGCAACGGCCATGCGCCTGTTCGCCAAGCGCGAGATCGTCGCGGTGGGCAGGCGAATCCATGCGCTCGAGGAGGCGCTCTTCGACGCCGCGACAGAGGCGGGCGACACCTACTTGCCTGGCTACACCCATTTGCAAAGGGCCCAACCGGTGCTCCTCGCCCACCACCTGATGGCTCATGGCTGGGCTCTGGCGCGCGACGTCGACCGCCTGATGGACGCCAGACGGCGGCTCGACGTGTCACCGCTCGGGGCTGGTGCGCTGGCCGGCTCCTCTCTTCCGTTGGATCCGGACGCGACTGCGGCCGACCTTGGTTTCGCCACCCGGTTCGAGAACTCGCTCGACGCGGTGGCCGACCGCGACTTCGTGGCCGAAATCCTGTTCGACCTCGCACTCCTCGGCGTCCATCTGTCCCGGATTGGCGAAGAGGTGGTCATCTGGTCGACCGAGGAGTTCGGCTTCCTCCACCTCGACGACGCCTACGCCACGGGTTCGTCGATGTTGCCGCAGAAGAAGAACCCCGACATCGCCGAGCTGGCTCGAGGAAAGACCGGTCGGCTCATCGGCCACCTGACGGGCATCCTGACGACGTTGAAGGGGTTGCCGCTTTCCTACAACCGTGACCTCCAGGAAGACAAGGAGCCGCTGTTCGACGCCATCGACCAGGTGTCCTTGGCGCTTGGTGCCCTGACCGGGCTGTTGGCGACGGCCCGCTTCGACGCCGAACGGATGCAGGCCGCGGCCGACTCTCCGGCTTCGTCTGCCACTGACTTGGCCGAGTACTTGGTGGCCGGCGGCATGCCATTCCGAGACGCCCATGCCGTCGTCGGCGGCCTGGTGCGTGACTCTTTGGAGCGGCGCGTGCCGCTGGCTGAACTGGTCGAAGCCCATCCCTCGCTGGGGACCGACGCCCTGTTCCTGCTCGAGCCAGGAGTGGCCGTGGCCCGGCGCACGACGCCCGGTGGGGCCGGACCGCTGCCAGTGGCCGATCAGCTCGGACGGTTCCGAGCGCACCTCGACCTCGAGGCCCAGCGGGTCAACCCCGATGGCGATGGCTGATCGCCAGGCCCCGCGGGGCGGGTGGGGGTCGTGGGGCGGGCGGGACTTGGGCCGAACTGATTGGACACTGGTGGGGCGTGTGGTAGCGTGTTTCTTCGCTCCTCGGTGACGAGGAGGGGTTCGCAGAGGCGCACCCGGGCTGGTCAGACCTCAGTTTGACACCGCCGGGAAAGTCGCTAGGATGTGAACCCGCTCGAAACGGCTTGCCGGTTCGAGTCTGTCGGAAGGCCCCGGTTCGCTGGGACACCTCCGGCCAGCGAGACGCACCTCCGTCGGTTATCGGCGCGTGCTGCTCGCGAAGTGCTCCTTGAAAACGGAACAGAGGACAAAGCCAAAAGTCAGTGCGGGCGTCCACGTAGCGAAAGCTGCGGAGGGCGTTCACAAAGTAATTGCACTGTGACGGACAACAATCCGTCTCTGTGCCAGTCGGCCAAGGGGCAACCCGAAGCCGGCTCTCCAAGATCACGATGCTTTCGGGCATCAAGATCTCGACGGAGAGTTTGATCCTGGCTCAGGACGAACGCTGGCGGCGTGCTTAACACATGCAAGTCGAACGAGGTCCAACTGATCGCAAGATCAGGGAAGACCTAGTGGCGAACGGGTGAGTAACACGTGAGGAACCTGCCCCGGAGACCGGGATAACAGCGGGAAACCGCTGCTAATACCGGATATCCACATCGGATCGCATGGTCTGATGTGGAAATGGATTCCGCTCTGGGAGGGCCTCGCGGCCTATCAGCTTGTTGGTGGGGTAATGGCCCACCAAGGCTTCGACGGGTAGCTGGTCTGAGAGGACGATCAGCCACACTGGGACTGAGACACGGCCCAGACTCCTACGGGAGGCAGCAGTGGGGAATCTTGCCCAATGGGCGCAAGCCTGAGGCAGCAACGCCGCGTGGGGGATGAAGGCCTTCGGGTTGTAAACCGCTTTCAGCAGGAACGATGATGACGGTACCTGCAGAAGAAGCTCCGGCCAACTACGTGCCAGCAGCCGCGGTAATACGTAGGGAGCAAGCGTTGTCCGGATTTATTGGGCGTA
>JBPCMH010000218.1:0-4848 GCA_051002495.1 Acidimicrobiales bacterium | reverse complement strand
CCTCCGCTGGCAAGCGCCACCAAGAATCCTGGTTCGGCAAGGCGCCCCCAACGGCACGTGTGGGCTACGCCGACGCCTGCACTGGCGCCGCGATTATGGGACGGTCTACCCGCCCGGCTTCGCCGGTAGTCGGGCGGTCATTGCCGGCATCGTCAGGCAACCCGACGTTGTGCCCGGCGCCGTCGTTATGCTCGGCAGTCCCCGGTTGTCGAGCGCCGGCTGCGCTACGCGCATCGACGAGTCCCCGGACGACCGAGCGCCGGTTCTCCTGCGCTTTGCCCTGTCCGGATTCGGATTGCTCGAGCGTCGATAGGGTCGCTACGCCCCGTCTGCGCGACCTCTTGGTGCGCGCGGCGAGTCAGAGGGCGGCGGCGTCGCATCGATGGCGAGCGCTCGACTCGCCGAGGGTCGCTGGGTGCTCGCTGGTATCTCCTTGACACGACCGCGAGCGGCTGGCCGTCCCCTTCGTCGGACCGCTTTCGGTCCGGGTTACCGGCGCGACAACCCTCCTGAGCCGAACGGCCCATCATCCACCCCGAGGAGGGATCCATGGACAACGTGTCCGAGCTCCGCAGGCCGACCCGCTTCACCATCGACGGACGGCCCTACGCCACCGCCGACCACAAGCAGCCGGCCCAGGACCTGCTCCGGCTTGCCGGCCTCGACCCCGCTCACTTCGACTTGGGCGAGCTGAAGGGCCACCGCCCCCAACCAGTGAGGTACACCGACGACACCATCGTCGTCATCCACGACAAGGCCCGCTTCGTCAGCATCCGGCACCGTGCCGACGTCGCCTGATGAATGGTCCCGACGGGTTTACCGCCGGGCTCAGCGCGTACGGGGCGGCCCCCACGGTGGTTGACCGACACATCGTCTACACGATCGACATCGTGGAGGGCCGCTTCGCCGGTCAGACGGTCGAGACCGCTGTCGCCATCGACGAGGTCGCCCGCTGGCCCCTGGTGCCGCCGCACTGGATCTACCTGCACAACAACGTCACGTTCGCCGCCACGAACACGCAGCCGTGCTCCATGCCTGGCTGGCTCGGACACTCCCGCCAGATCGTCGGCTGGGGCAACGACCCCGACCCCATCGCTGGCTGGGTCGCCAACGTGCGCGGCGTGATCGGAGAAGCCGCATGACCTCACGCACCACCTCGATCGCCATGATCGCCGACGTCGCCGAGACCCTCCGCGCCCACGTCGACCGGCCGGACGGCCAGGAAGACATCTGCCTCGCCACCTATCGCCCCTCCACCGGCGCAACCCGCACGACCGCGCTGCTCACCTCGGTGATCACGCCCATGACGGGTGAGCGGGAGGTGCACGGAAACGCGTCCATCGTTGGCGACTACGTGCTTCGTGCCGCCGCAGTCGCGCACGGCCGTGAAGAAGGCCTCGCCCTGTGTCACAGCCACCCCGGCGGCCGCGGCTGGCAGCTTATGAGCGGCCCCGACTTCGACGCCGAGCGCAGCTTCGCCAACCTCGTGCGCGAGCTCACCGGCCACCCACTCGTCGGTATGACCTACAGCGGCGGCGACCAGTCCTGGTCGGCGCGCCACTGGGACCAGGGCACCGGGCTCGACGTCTCCCCCACCCACTGCGACAACGTCCGCGTCGTCGGCGACCACCTCGACCTCAGCTGGAACAACGAGCTCGTGCGACCCGTCGAGGCGACCCGCACCCAGCGGCGATCGGTGTCGTGCTGGGGCCCCGAGATCCACAGCAACCTCGTGCGCCGCAGGATCCTCGTCGTCGGCGCCGGGAGCGTCGGCCTCGACGTCGCTATCCGGCTCGCCGCCACCGGCATGGTCCAGGTCACCGTCATGGACTTCGACACCGTCGAGCCCGGGAATCTCGACCGACTCATTGGTGCCACTCCCGAGGATGCCATAACGGGCCGCGCCAAGATCGAGGTCGCCGAGCGGCTCATGCGCTCGGCCGCCACCTCCAGCGCCCCGGCGTTCGAGTACCTCGACCTCAGCGTCTGCGAACCCGAGGGGCTCGCTGTCGCCCTCGACCAGGACTTGATCATCTGCTGCGTCGACCGGCCGTGGGCCCGCATCGTCCTCAACCAGATCGCATACACCGACCTGGTGCCCGTGATAGACGGCGGCATCAGCATCGACGTGTTCGACGACAGCAAGGGCATGCGGAACGCCACCTGGCGCAGCCACGTCCTCCGCCCCGGCCGCCCCTGCCTGGTGTGCAACGAGCAGGTCGACCTCACCGAGGTGTCCCTCGACATCCAGGGCCTGCTCGAAGATCCCTCCTACATCGCTGGCGCTGGCCGCCGGCCTGGCGGCCAGAATGTGGCGCTGCTGTCGGTCAGCGCCACCGCATCGCTGCTCGCTCAGTTCGTCAGCTTCAACGTCGCGCCGGGCGGCATTGGCGACCCCGGGCCCCTGCAGTACCTCCTGAGCACCCACACTCTGGAGCATCTGGGCTCCGCAACGAGGCCGGGCTGCCCCTACGAGCACGCCGAAGCCGTGGGCGACGGGCGCCAGGACCTCACGGGTGAGGACACCGCCGCCCAGCAGCACCGAGCCGAGCGCTCGGGTAGCCGAGGTGATCTCGTCGAGAGGTGGCTGGACCGGTTCGCGACCTTGCTGCGGCGCCGGGTGGACCGGCGAGTTCGGCGCCAGCTCAGCCGGAGATCACCATGCCGTTGACCATGCCGGTGAGGAGAGGGCTCTCCCCGCGTGAACTGACCCGATATTCGCTCACAAGTGGCGGCAAGGATGACCTTGGCCGGGCCGGCCGATGGAGAAGAAGTTCAGGCGAATCGCTTTCGCTGTCACTCCTGCTCGCGACAATCCCCTTACCATGACCTCGCGCGCCGAACGGCTCACTTGGGAGAACCATCCTCTCTGGCACGACCGCGCGCAGCTGGACGCGATCCGGAAGCAGATGTGGATCGAGGTCCAGAAGACGATGTTCCTGGGCAAGCCCCGGAGGCCACTGCGGAACCCGGGCAAGATCGAGCTCACTGTGGTGGGTGGAGCCTCGGCCGAGGACGCGTACAGCGAGGCCATCCACGCACTGCTGCAGTACCAGCCACGTGGAGAGGTCAACTGGGCGGCCGTCGGCAACACCCTCGCCCGCCGGCGAGCCATCGCTGCGGTGCGGCGGGCCCGGAAACACCGAAAGCTCCCGAACGGCTCCGAGATCAACATCGTGTCTCTTGACCTCGAGGATGACGACGGCGCCCCGCTCATCGACGAGATCGCCGCCGCCGACCTCCTCCCAGACGAGGCCGCGACCGAACGCGCACTACAGGCAGAGCGTCTCGTTGCATTCCGCACCGTGGCCGACGAGATCCTGCCGCAACGCGACCGCGACATAGTGTTCCGGATCGCCCGCGGCGAGACGACCGTGGCCATCGCCGAGATCGTGAACCTGACCCCGCAACGGGTCGGGCAGATTCACCGGGAGTCCATGCGCAAGATCAACGCGCAGCTCCGCACCGAACCCAAGTACCGACGCCTCTACGATCCCGAAGGAGGGAGTCCCGATGGCTAACGACCCTGTGGACGCCGTGATTGCCGCCTACATGAGCTACCTCGAGAACGGTGGGCCCGAGCCTGCGCTCGACCACCTGAACAATGAACAGCGAAGGGAAGCACTCGAACTCATCAGCCTCATCGAAGACGCTCGAGGTGTCGACTTCTACCGTTCACCCCCACCTCTGGACGCTGTGCTGGCAGGCTCGGAGCTGGAGGATCGGATCGAACCACCCGTCACCGTCGGCCTGAGCGTCGACGCCATCCGCGTCGACGTCGTGAGCTCTCTCGGCAGCGCCGCGGAACCGATCGTCGACGCGGCCGCTCACGCCGAGGGGATCCAGTCCGATGCCGTCGTCCGCTTCGGCGCGCTGCGAGTCCGAGTCCAGTTCCGCGACGACGTTCCGACGGTCGCTGACCTCGGCCACATCGATCCCCGGGCGGCAGCCGGTCCGATCTTCGGTCGCTTCCCCGAGACGGCAACCGTCGTGGTCGTCATCGGCGATGACGATCGCTCCAGCGTCGCCATCGACCCCTACGACACCGAGGAGTTCATCGGCACGCCCGACGGGGAGACGTATCCACCACGTATCACCCGCCCGATCCTCCCGTTGTACGACACCCTGCGGAGGCTGGTGGACGAACTCGCCCCCGACCTCACCGTCGACGACGTCGACGACCACCACGAGCCCGCCGACCTCGCGGACATCGTCGAGACGGCGTGCGCTAGCGCTCAGGCCGCCGTGGTCACCGAGGGCAAGAAGGCACGTATCGACGCCAAGAAGGAGACGTGGCCCAACTTCGACGAGCACCCGCTGCTGGTCTCGTTGTGCCAGAGCGCAGCCGCCGATCACTTGACCGAGGTTGAACTCGACGAGCGCATCACCGCTGCAGCAGCTGCGGCATGATCGAGCATCTCGAACTGCGCCGGTGGCGGGCGTTCGACCATGTCGCCATCGACCTCCAGCCCGGCACGACCTTCCTCGTCGCACCCAACGGGGTCGGCAAGACGTCGTTGCTCCTCGGGCTCACGTGGGCCCTCTTCGGCGACCACTCGAACGTCGACGCGAAGGCTTGCGTGCGCATCGGCCACGATAACGCCGAGGCCACCGTCGCCCTCGTCCTCGAAGATGGCGAACAGCTAGTCATCCACCGAACTATCACCACCGCCGGCAAGACCAACGTCGACTACAGCGACGGTCACCAGTCGGTCCCCGCGGCGAGGGCCAGTGAACTCCTCGTCGCAGAGTATGGCGCGCCCATCGAGATCGCCGCACGACTCGCCGTGATCCGCGGATCCGGCAAGGACGACGGCGAGCTGCAGCTCCAGGAGCACCTCTACGAAG
>JBPCMH010000217.1:0-3482 GCA_051002495.1 Acidimicrobiales bacterium | reverse complement strand
CGGCGCCGGGTGGTCCGCGGATGCCGCCGAAGGTCTGCTGCGTCTGGCCTCGGTGTCCACAGCCCCGACGTTCTCGCCCAGCCCGATCGACTTCGAAGTGGCCGCGACGTCGATGGCCGACGGCAGCCGGGTCGCAGCCGAGGTCAGAGCTCAGATGAGCAAAGCCGACAGGTTGCGCACTGCGCTCGACCCACGTCCGCTGATCGCCGCGTGGCAGGAAAACCGGACCCCGCTCGCTCCCAGGCCGGTCCAAACCCTCCGGTCCTCGGCCTCCTGACCTGGCCGCAGGCGACGAGGCCGAACTACGAGTCGTCGCGGTTGAAGCGCTCGCGCATGCGTCGGCGGCGCTCAAGCAGCAGTTCGTTCAAACCGCCTGTGCGCTTGGCCACCTCTTCGATGCCAGCCCGCGACAGCACGCGGAAGCTGCGCTCCGCGATGACCGCGCTGGCCACCATCAGGGCGAAGAAGGCAAAGGCGACGAAGATCGACGCGGTGAAGGTCAACACCAGCCCCACGAGCCCGACCACGAACCCGGCGGCCGAGAGCCGCAGCCGGCGTCCGGCGTGGCGGGTGATCGCATCAGGGCCGACCTTGCCCGCGAACTCAGGATCGGAGTCGTAGAAGTTCTTCTCGATCTCCTGGAGAATCCGCTGTTCCTCTTCAGAGAGCGGCACCCGTGCGTCCTTCCACCAAACACTCCTCATCGCTCCACCGATGAACCGCGCTCACTCCGAACCTGCACCGGCCATCTGGCAACATGACCCATCTTCGCGCACGGCGGACCGTACAACAACGCGTCGAGCCCTGGGGGTTCATCGGTCGGACCGCCCCTTGGGGCCCCATTGGGTGTCGCCTTGCCGTTTTACCTTCATTTCGCCGTCGTCGAGCAGCGTGGCCGGGCCGACCGCCTTGTCGCCGAACCGATCCCTGATCTGATCGATGGCCGCCGTCGCCCGATGCCACCCGTCGTCATCGATGACGTCATCCATGGTCAACTGACGAGCCCCGGTTTCGGCCAGGTTGGACGCAGTCACGCCGAACAAACGGACGCCGCTTCCGGGATCGATGCCGGCCAGTAGGTCTTTGGCCACCGCCGCTATCGCGGGTGCGGTGTCGGTCGCCGACGGCAGCGTGTGCGACCGAGTGATGGTGTTGAAGTCGTGATACCGCACCTTGATGGTGATAGTGCGCCCCTCGACACCGGCCTTGCGCATCCGGGCCGACACCGCGTCTGCCATCCGGATGACCTCCCGCTCAAGCTCCGCGTGCGTGTGCTTGTCGTCGGCATACGTCTCTTCGTGACCGATCGATTTGACGCCGCGAACCGCCTCGACCGGACGGTCGTCACGGGCCCAGGCCAGGTCGTGGAGGTGCTGGCCGAGACCGGCGCCAAGCGCCGTGGTCAGGGTGGTCACCGGGAGGGCGGCCAGGTCACCGACCGTCTTCACGCCGAATCGAGCCAGCCTCTTATAGGTAGCCGGGCCGACGCCCCACAAGGCTTCGACGGGGAGGGGATGGAGAAATCGCAACTCGTCGCCCGGAGGTACGACGACGACCCCGCGCCCGGGGATGGTGCCAGCACGATCGGCCTTGGGCTTGGCCTCCTTCGACGCCAGCTTCGCGAGCAACTTGCACGACGCCACCCCGACACCGCTGTTCAGCCCGGTGGTGTCGAGGATGGCGGCCCGCACTTGGCGCCCGACCGACTCGCCGTCGCCAAACAGCCGTCGAGCACCGGCGACGTCGAGGAACGCCTCGTCAAGCGAGATCCCTTCGACCAGCGGCGTGAACTCGTTGAAGACCTCGTGGATCCGGCGGCTGTAGTCGGTGTAATTGTCGAAGTTGCCGTGGAGGAACACCGCGTGAGGACACAGCCGTCTGGCCCGAACTGATGGCATTGCCGAGTGGATCCCGTAAGCCCTGGCCTCATAGCTACAGGAGGCAACAACCCCACGGTTACCGGTACCGCCAACGATGACCGGCTTGCCCTTGAGCGAGGGGTCGAGGAGCACCTCGACCGACGCGTAGAAGCTGTCCATGTCGACGTGCAGGATGCTGGCGGTATCCCTCACAGACGGTGGACCCGCATGTCCGCGCCACTCGCTCCGTCGATCCGGTACCGCCATCGGCGGCGATCCGGCCAGCGTTCGGTGAGCCATGACGACAGCGGCTCGCGAACCCATGGGGGGCACGCGGCCAGATGGTGGTCGTAGTCCTCGGCCGTCACATAACGGGCGTCGGTGACAATGCCGTCGACATCATCGACCCACAGGTCGCCGGCGTACTCGATCGCCCGGTGCACCTCGACCCTCAACTGCCACCCCAGCCCGGGAGCCGCCACCTCGACCTCATAAAGCGGGCCCTCCCACGCCGACACCTCGATGCCGGTCTCCTCCCGGACCTCCCTGGTGAGACCGCCGATCACCGTCTCGCCGTCGGCCACCTCGACCACGCCGCCGGGCGTCGACCAGTCGATGTCGCCATTGCGGCGGCGGTTCTGGACGAGCAGGAGCCCGGCCGGACCCTCCACCACTCCGCTGGCCACTAGCCACTCGCGCACCCTTCGATTGTGGCATCCTGCTCGGCTGTGCACCGGAACGCTGAACTGGTCGCAGCCACCGGCGGGCTGGTCGGCCAGCTGGCTCGCTTCTGACCGAGCGGTACCTTCAGGTTGCCATGAGTGACCCCCTCGACCATCTCCTGCACTTGCTCGACCTCGAGCCGATCGAGACGAACCTGTTTCGAGGGGCCAATCCAGGCGAGGGCCCTGGCCGGGTGTTCGGCGGTCAAGTGGCCAGCCAGGCGCTGCGGGCGGCCCAGCGCACCGTCGACATCGATCACGCCATCCACTCGCTGCACTCCTACTTCATGCGCCCCGGAGAGCACGGCGTGCCGATCCTCTACAAGGTCGAACGCCTGCGGGACGGTCGGTCGTTCACCACCAGACGGGTGACCGCGATCCAGCACGGTGAGGCAATCTTCATCCTCGAAGGCTCGTTCCACGTTGCTGAGGACGGCCCTGAGTACGCCCTGCCCGCCCCCGCCGATCTCCGGGACCCTGACGATCTGCCGGCCCGCGACCGACATCGGTGGTCCCACCATCGTCCCGTCGACATTCGCGAGAGCATCGTGCCCCCGCTCGATCCGAACACCGGCCAGGTGTCGACGCGGCGCATGTGGATCCGATCGCTGGGCAGTCTCCCCGACGACGATCCGGGCCTCCATGCGTGTGTCCTGACGTATGCCTCCGACATGGGCCCGGTCGGTGCAGCCAGGCGGCCACATGAGGACACCTGGGCCGACGGCACGCTCATGTCGGCCAGCCTCGATCACATCATGTGGTTTCACCGGCCGGTTCGGGCCGACGAGTGGCTGCTCTATGACCTCGCCGCGGGTGCAACCACTGGAGCGAGGGGCCTCGCACGCGGCTCGATGTTCCCACGCGCCGGCACCCTTGCCCTCTCGGTGGATCAGGAAGCACC
>JBPCMH010000216.1:0-6241 GCA_051002495.1 Acidimicrobiales bacterium | reverse complement strand
GTCGTGCATCACCGTGTAGGCCTCCACGGTTACGTCGCCTTCATGCTCAGCCGCCACCGCGGTCCGAGGCCCGGCGTCGACTTCGGCCTGGGTCGAGACCCACTTGAAGCCGCCTTCGGGTGGCGCGGTCGCGTAGACACCCACGGAGTGTTTCGTCGCGTACCACCCGTTGGCGTTCACCAGACCGAGATCGCCTGGGTTGGCTCTGAGTCGCTCGGCCATCGCGGCGATCGAGTGGGTGACGTAGTTGTTCCCGGGCCCGCCGGCGAACGTCAGCCCGCCTGTCACCGTTGGCACCCGCGACTCGTCCCAGGCATCGAGACCGAACGCGTCGGCCGCGAACTGAACTGCGGACGGGAAGCACGAGTACAGATCGAGGTGGGCGATGTCGTCGATCCCGATGCCAGCCAACTCCAACGCGGCCCGTCCGATCGCGGCCATCGCCGGGGACGAGGCAAGGTCGGCGCGCTCGGAGACGAACCAGTGATCGGCCGCGTCGGATCCCGACCAGGGGAAGACCCACTTCTCCTCGGCGATACCAGCGGCCGCGGCGGTCTCGGCGGAACACAGCACGAGGGCAGCGGCCTGGTCGACGGTCATGTTGGCGTTCATGAGCTTCGTGTACGGGAACCCAACCATGCGGTTGTCGGGCCGGATATCTCGCACTTCGTCGGTGGTGTAGGCCCGCGGCGACCAGGCGTTGGGGTTGGATGCCGCAACCCGCGAAAAGCGCGACCACAGCTCGGCAATGCGCGTGCGGTGCTCGTCATGGGTCAGTCCCATCGCAGCGCGGATGGCGCACTCGAAGATTGGATAGACCTGGATCGGCATCATGATCCCGCGAGCCAACTCAGCCTCGTGGCTCCCAGGACGGGGATCGCCCATCCGGCGGGTGGGCTCGTCACCGGCGTCGGGCCACTCGATGCGGCCGCCCGCTCGACGGGCCATCGAGCGGGTGTACATGGCCTCGGCCCCGGTGATGAGCACAACGTCAAGGTCGCCTCGCTGGATCATGAGCGACGCGTCGTTCACGACCATCTGCGGGCTGTTGCCGCCGACTTCGGTCCTGACCCGCTCCCGGGGCGACGCGCCGAGCGCGGCGGCGATCTCCGCCGCGGGGTCGGTGTACTTGCGGCACAGCAGATCGATCACTCGGATGGAGTCAGCCTTCTGAAGGATTCCGCTCCCGCTGCCGGCGTCGTCGCCTGCGGCGCGGAGAGCATCGACCATCAGGTCGACGGGCGTCCCCAGATCGTCGGTCAGAGCATCCGGGCGTCGCTGCACCTGTCCGACGCCGACAAGGACCGGGGTACGGGGATCGATGGCCATGCCCGCCGACGCTAACCCCACCCTGCCCGCTCTGTCGTACGAAACGGGGTGGAATACGCCCCGCCTCGTACGACAAAACAGTGCCGCTACGCTCGCAGACATCGACATCCTCTTCCTCTGCACGGGCAACATCTGTCGCTCGCCGATGGCCGAGGGCCTTCTCCGGAAGCGCCTGGCCGATCGGCGGTACGACGCGACCGTGCACTCAGCAGGTTTGAGTCTCCAGGATCAGCCTGCCAGCCAGTTCGGGATCGAAGTGATGGCCGCCCGGGGCGTCGACACGTCGGCCCATCGGAGCCGAATCTTCACCCGCCAGATGATCGCGGGTGCCGACCTGGTGATCGGTATGGCCAGAACCCACGTGCGCGAGGCCGTCGTGGCCGAGGGCGAGGCGTGGGCGAGGGCGTACACGCTCAAGGAGATTGTTCGCCGGGGCACCGCGACCGGCCCCCGGCAGCGCGGGCAGAAGTTGGATGAGTGGCTGGCCCTGGTCCATGAGGGGCGCAGCCACCACGATCTCCTCGGCGCGGATCGCGCCGACGACGTCGCCGACCCGATCGGTGGCACCAAGGCCATGTACGAGACGACCGCCACCGAGATCGACGATCTTGTCGAGCGGCTCGCCAACCTCGCCTTCCCGGAGGGCCACCATGCAACGTGACGACGAGCTCTTTTCCATCATCGACAGGGAGTACGAGCGCCAGCACATCACACTGCAACTGATCGCATCGGAGAACTTCACCTCCCAGCAGGTCATTGATGCCACGGGGTCGGTGCTCACGAACAAGTACTCCGAGGGCTACCCGGGCAAGCGTTACTACGGCGGCAACGAAGTCATCGACGAGGTCGAGGATCTGGCCAGGGACCGAGTGAAGGCACTGTTCGGCGCCGAGCACGCCAACGTGCAGCCTCACTCCGGCGCCAACGCCAACATGGCCGTCTACCTGGCCTTCCTCGAACCTGGCGACACGGTGATGGGGATGAAACTCGACCAGGGCGGTCACCTCACCCACGGCTCGCCGGTGAATGCCAGCGGCAAGCTCTACCGGTTTGTCTCCTACGGCGTGACGGCCAGCGACGAGCGGCTCGATCTCGACGAGATGGCCGACCTGGCCGCGAAAGAGCGTCCAAAGATCATCGTGGCCGGGGCGACGGCCTACTCGCGCATCATCGACCCTGAGCCCATCGCGGCCATTGCTCGCGAGGTCGGCGCGCTGTTCATGTTTGACGCGGCCCACATCGCCGGCCTCATCGCTGGCGGCGTCCATCCCAACCCGGTGCCGTACGCCGACATCGTGACCTTCACCACGCACAAGACCCTGCGCGGACCCCGGGGCGGAGCGATCCTCAGCACATCGGAGCACGCCGAGGCCATCGACAAGGCGGTGTTCCCTGGTCTCCAGGGTGGGCCGCTCGATCACGTCATCGCGGCCAAGGCAGTGGCGTTTCACGAGGCCGCCCAGCCGGAGTTTGCCGCCTACGCCCGCCAAATCGTGGCCAACGCCGCCGCCTTGGCTGAGGGGCTGGCCGGCCAAGGTCTGCGGTTGGTCTCGGGCGGCACCGACAACCACCTGATGTTGGTCGACCTTCGTACCTTCAATGAGGACCTCTCCGGCAAGAAGGCTCGTCTCGCACTCGACCGGGCGGGTATCAGCCTCAACGAGAACACCGTCCCTGACGATCCTCGCCCGCCTTACATCACCAGTGGGCTGCGCATCGGCACACCAGCCGTTACCACCGCAGGAATGCGCGAGTCGGAGATGACCGCGGTGGCGGAGTTGATCGGCCGGGTGCTTCGCGCCGTCGGAACCGATGGGCAGGCGGCAGAAGAAGCAGCCGTGCGCGACGAGGTCCGCACGCTGTGCTCCAAGTTCCCTCCGTACTCGGGGGGCTGAACCCAAGGTGAACGGTCACCTGGCCGTCTTCGCGGTGGCCGCGGTTGGGACGTTCCTGTTCGCCTTTCCGGTCCGCCGATTGTTGATTCGCTTCGCTGTTGTTGCGTTGCCCGACGAGCGTCGAGTGCACGCCCGGCCCACGCCGGTCGGTGGCGGCGCGGCGATGTTCCTGGCCTTCTTGGTGGCCATGGCTGTCGCATCGCGTCTCCCTGCGTTCCGGGCGGTGTTCGACGGTTCATCGGAGCCGCTGGGCGTGGTTCTCGCCGCCGCGGTGATCTTCGGTGTCGGCTTCCTCGATGACCTCCGCGAGGTCTCGGCTCCGGCCAAGGCTGCCGGCCAGGTGTTGGCAGGCAGCGTCCTCTATCTGCTCGGTGTCTCGATGTTCTTCTTCCGGATCCCGTTCCTCGACTTCATCTCGGTATCGCCCGACTTCCAACCGCTGATCACCGTGCTGTGGGTGATGGGGATGGCCAATGCCGTGAACCTGATCGACGGGCTGGATGGCCTTGCCGCCGGCATCGTGGCCATCGCCTCGGGCGCGTTCTTCATCTACGCCCTCCAGCTCACCGATGCGGGGCTCCTCCCAGAGGAGAACATGGGGCCGCTGATCGCGGCGATCACGCTCGGGGTGTGCGTCGGCTTCCTTCCGCACAACTTCCACCCGGCGCGGATCTTCATGGGTGATGCCGGTGCGCTGTTCCTCGGATTGCTCATGGCTGCATCGACCCTCGTGGTCGGCGGACGCTCGGAGCAGCCCTTTTCCGGGCAGACCTACTTCTTCTACGCGCCGATCTTCGTGCCGTTCTTCGTGATGGGCGTGCCGATCCTCGACACCTTGTTCTCGATCGTCCGCCGGTCCCGGAACTTCGCCGTGCGCGACACCGGCCACCTCCACTATCGGCTGATGCATCTCGGCCACGGGCATCGCCGAGCGGTCGTCATCCTGTGGGCGTGGACGGCGGTGCTGTCGCTGATCGTGCTCTATCCGACCTTCACCAACCGGGGCAATGCTTTGGTTCCGGTCGGCATGGCCGCGCTCGGCGTGTCGCTCTACACCTTCTTCCACCCAGGCATCCGCCGTCGGGAAGCACCGGCGGCACCCGACGGCTAGGTTCGACCGCCATGTGGATTGCCCTGGCTGCCCGATCCGGACTTGTGCGGTCTGAGGGCGATCTGGATTTGCGCGGTCAGAAGCACCACATCTAGATTGAGAAACAAATCACAAGCGAGCGGTTGATGAGTCCAGAGGGTGGTCCCAAGCCATTGACGTCACGACGAAGGGGGTCTGCTGTGGTTTCGACGTTCGAACGCCAGGAGCTCTACAGCGGCTTCGGCGATGCGCTGGCCCGGGCGGTCGAGTACGTCGCTGTTCCCCTCTTGTTCGCCCTTTTCGGCCACTTCCTCGACGGCCGCTTGCACACCGGCATCGTGCTCACCGTGGCGCTCGGGAGCTTCGGCTTCGTCGGGGTGTCGTTGCGGGCCTGGTTTGCCTACGTGGCGGCCATGCAAGCCGAAGAAGAGAAGGCGTCGTGGCGAGCGAAGTGAGCGAGCTCGCGCCGGAGCGCCAGATCGCGGCCGACATGATGCGCCGTGCTCTTCCGGTCGCGCCGGTCCTCATCGTGGTGTCCGGTCTCATCTGGGGGACCAAAGGAGCATGGTCCGCGGCATTCGCGCTGGCACTCGTGCTCGTCAACTTGGGGCTCTCCGCAGTGTCGCTGGCCTGGGCGGCCAAGGTGTCGCCTTCAGCCCTGATGGCCACCGCCCTGGGTGGGTTCCTGCTGCGAATGCTCCTGATCGTTGGCGCCATCACCGCCGTGCGTGGAGAGTCCTGGGTCGCCCCGCTTCCGCTCGGCATCTGCGTTGTCGCCTTCCACGTCGGCCTCTTGATCTGGGAGAGCCGACACGTCTCCGCCTCACTCGCGTTTCCTGGCCTGAAGCCACGTCGGACTGGAGTTTGATCAAGTGCTAGCGCTCGAGTTCCCCCCCGTGAGCCACCTGATCGAGTGGCCGGACCTGTTCAACACAAGCGGGCCCTTCGCCATCAACAAGGTCGTGCTCCTGATGTTCGCGGCGGTGGTGATCGTGTTGGCGGTGTTCTTCATCGCCGGTCGCCAGGTTCGGCTCGTCCCCACCGGCATGCAGACTGTCGCCGAGTCGATTATCGAGTTCGTTCGTGAGGGCATCGTGCTTCAGACCATGGGACCCGACGGGCTGCCATGGATGCCATTCCTCGTCTCGCTCTTTTCGTTCATCTTCGTCGGCAACCTGTTCGAGGTCATCCCGGTGGTGCAGATGCCGGTGAACGCGCGGATGGCGTTCCCCGCCTTCATGGCCATCGTCGTTTGGGTTCTCTACAACTTCATCGGCATCAAGCACCAGGGCCCGATCGGCTACTTCAAGAACATGATGTTCCCGCCCGGAGTACCGAAGGCCTTGTACATCCTGGTATCACCCATCGAATTCGTTTCGACAGTCTTCGTCCGGCCCCTTTCGTTGGCAGTCCGACTCTTTGCCAACATGCTTGCTGGTCACTTGCTCCTCGTGAGCTTTGCGGTCATCAGCGCGGCGCTGTTCGAAGCCACCTACATCGGCGCTGCATTACCCGTGGCGTTGTTGGTGGCACTCACCGGTTTCGAGATCCTCGTCGCCGGCCTGCAAGCCTTCATTTTCACCATCCTCGCCGCGTTGTACATCGGCGGGGCCATGCACCCTGAGCACTAGGAGGACCGTTGTTCCAACTCATCGCAACCCTGCCCGTGATCCTGGCCCAGCAGGCGCCAGGCGAGCTCGTCAAGGGCCTGACAGCCATCGGCCGTGGAATCGTCTACGGCGGCGCGGCGATCGGTCCCGGCATCGGGATCGGTCTCGTCGTCGGCAACGCCATCACCGCGATGGCTCGTCAGCCGGAAGCGGCCGGCATGGTGCGAACCACCATGTTCCTCGGTATCGCCTTCACCGAGGCCCTGGCGCTGTTCGGGTTCGTCCTTGCATTCATCATCGCCGGCTGAGGGAGGTCG